>NZ_DASWTD010000055.1:0-5018 GCF_036402335.1 Sphingopyxis sp.
AGGGGCGGTGGAAACACCGCCCCTTTTTTTCGCCCGCCGGATTACCGGCTGGCGTAGACCACGATTTTCACCCGCTGCCCCGGCGCCAGCCGGCTCGACGCAGTCAGACGGTTGAGTACCTGGAATCGTTCGGCCTGGTAATTGCTGTACGCCATGCGTCGCGCAAGGCTCGCCATCGTATCGCCGCGTCCCACCGTCACGACATCGATTCGCCGCGGCTTGATCGCCGCCGCTTCCGCCGCGCTCAGCCGCCGGACGCTGTTGAACATCGAATTGAAGACGCCCCCGCCACCTGCCTTCGTCAACGTAACGAAATGGAAGGCGCTGCTGCGCGAAAATTCATAGGCAAAGACGGTAACATCGACCTGTCCCGACTGGCTGTTCACACGCGCGGTCGAGTAGGATGCCGGAATACCGCCCACGGTGGTGCGCTGGATCGCGCCCGGGCTGATCGACGCATTGCCCGCGACGGCCTTGAACGCCGCCGCGATATAGGCGTTCATGTCGCCATTATAGGGCCCGGTCGAAAATTGCGCCTGCCCGCCATTGCCGCTGATCGACACGGCGTCGGACCCGTTTTGCATTCCATAGCCGTTCGGCACCGCAAATTTGAGCCGCAGGTCGGGGTGAAGGAACTCATTGCCTTCGACCACGCCCTGCGCCGGATCGTCGCCATAGAGCACATTATCGACCGACGCGAGAAACGCATCGGCGTTGCGATTGCCGCCGCTTCCGCCGACACGGCTCGCCAATGTCTGCGCATTGCGGACGCGCGAGGCAGGGTCGGGGTGGGTGCTGGCCCATTCGGGCAGCGAGCGCGCATCACCGCCCGACAGGCGCGCATCAAGGCTCGTCTGGGCCGCCAGACTCGCAAGCATCGTCGACAGCGCAAGCGGATCATAGCCCGCACTGCGCAGATACTGGACACCGAGCTGGTCGGCCTGCAATTCCTGGCTGCGCGAGAAGCCCAGCGTCGCAAGCTGCGCGACCTTCAGCGAATTATTCTGGAGAAGCCCGCCCAGACCGCCGAGCAACCCGCCATTGTCGCCGATCGCACCGCCGAGCACAGCGCCAAGCACGCCGAGGATCTGGTTGCGGGTTGCAGCCGACTGGCGTTTCTTGCTGTGCTGCGCGGCGACATGGCCGACCTCGTGCCCGAGCACCCCGGCGAGTTCGGCCTCGTCGTTCATCAGCGCCATCAGCTGGCGGGTGACATAGACATAACCGCCGGGGATCGCGAAGGCATTGTTCACAGGCGAATTGAGCAAGGTGACGGTGAAATCGCTCGGGCTGCGCGACAGCCCCGACTGGACGGCGATATTCTGCCCGATGCGGTTCACATAAGCCGCCTGCGGCCCGCTATAGGCGCCGCCGAATTCGGCCATCAGCTGCGGATGCGCATCGGTGCCCTGCTTGCGCTCGGCGGGCGAGATGCTGGTCGCGGTCTTGATCGCCTTCAGCTGCGCATCGGCTGCGCCCGTGATCGCCACGCCGCCCATCGCCAGCACCGCCGCCAGCCTTTTCCCGGTTTTCCAGCTCATCGAAATGCCTCCCACTCAGCTCTTCGGTCAGGGATATTCCCATCATGCGACAAGACAAGCGACGAATGCGCCGCGGTTGTCATTTTCGAAAAGTGGAACGCCAGAACCCGTGATCGGGTTCCGGCGCCTGCGTGCCTAAGCCCGTCCCATCGCGAGGAATTTTTCCTCGCGTGCGGCGAGTATCGTCTCGCGCGGCAAGCCCGACAGCGCATCCAGTTCCTGCGCGATGGCATCGCCCAGCGCCGCAATCGCGGCCTCCGGCGCGCGGTGCGCCCCGCCGACGGGCTCGGGGACGATGCGGTCGATGATTTTCAGCCCCAGCAGGTCCTGCGCCGACATTTTCATCGCCGCCGCGGCGTCGGCCGCCTTGTCCGACGTCCGCCACAGGATCGACGCGCAACCTTCGGGTGAAATCACCGAATAGACGGCATGTTCGAACATCAGCACCCGGTTCGCGGCAGCGAGCGCGATCGCACCGCCCGATCCGCCCTCGCCGACCACCGCCGCGACCATCGGGACGCCGAGCGCGAGGCATTGCTCGGTCGAACGCGCAATCGCTTCGGCCTGGCCGCGCTCCTCGGCCTGGATGCCCGGGAACGCGCCCGACGTATCGACGAGCGTGACGACGGGCAGGCCGAAGCGGTCGGCGAGCTGCATCAGACGGATCGCCTTGCGATAGCCTTCGGGCTTCGCCATCCCGAAATTATGCTTCATGCGCGACGGGATATCGTCGCCCTTTTCATGGCCGATCACCATCACACGGCGGCCGCGAAAACGCGCGAGCCCGCCCAATATGGCCTGATCGTCACCGAAATTGCGGTCGCCGGCCAGCGGCATCCAGTCGTCGAACAGGTCGGCGACATAATGTTTGAAATGCGGGCGGTCGGGGTGGCGGGCGACTTGCGTCTTTTGCCAAGGTGTCAGTTTTGCATAGATTTCGCGCAGCAATTTCGAGGACTTATCCTCGAGCCGCGCAATGTCATTGTCGATATTCAGCGTGGGATCGTCACCCATTTCGCGCAATTCGGCAATCTGGCGATCGAGCGCCGCGACCTGTTTTTCGAAGTCCAGAAAGGCTGTCATGGGGGGAGTCGCTAGGCCGAAGGCGGCGCAACGTCAACGTCGGGGTGGGCAGCATCCATCCGCGCCAGCGGATGACGGCGGTTGACCAGCTCGACGAGGCGGCGGCTATCGACATGGGTGTAAATTTCGGTCGTCGCAATATCGGCATGGCCGAGCATCAATTGCAGCGCGCGGAGGTCAGCCCCACCCTCGAGCAGATGGGTGGCGAAGGCATGGCGCAGCACGTGCGGGCTGATCGCGGCGGGATCGATCCCCGCGCGGCCCGCAAGTTCGCGCAGCATCTGGAACAGCCGCACACGCGAGATATGCGCCTTGCCCGACGGGAAGAGCCAGGGCGATCCGCCTTCGAGCAGCGGCAGCCAGCGATCGAACGCTTCGCGCGCGCGCTCGGACAACGGCACCAGCCGTTCCTTGTCGCCCTTCCCGCGAACGATCAGATATTCGCGCTCGCCGGCGACCGCGCGGCGCGGCAGCGACACGAGTTCGCTCGCGCGCAGCCCCGACCCATAGAGGAGTTCGAGCAGCAACAGCATCCGCACCGCGTTGGCGGGCGGCGCTTCGCCCCCTGCTTCCTCGCCCGCCTGCTCGAACAAGCGCTCGACGTCCGAATGCGTCAGGATCCGCGGCAACGGCCGGCGGGTGGTCGGCCGCGCAATGTCGAGCGCCGGATTGTCGGCGCGTTCGCCCTCGTCGATCAGGAAAGCGAAGAATTGCCTGAGCGCCGACAGCTTGCGCGCCGCGCTGCTGGCAGCAAGGGACTGATAATCGGCCATTAATTTTCGCAAACCGGTCGCATCTGCCTCGGCGAGCGGAGCTTTCACCCACTCGGCCGCCTGTTCCAGATCGCGGCGATAGGCGGCGAGCGTGTTGCGCGACGCGCCGCGCTCGGCCGCCATCATTTCCAGAAAGCGGCCGATCAGGGCTCCGTCAGACACGCACCAACGCTTCGGCGGCGATCATCCGCGCTTCGGAGCCCAGCCCCACATCGCGCAGCGCGCGCACGATATAATAGAGATGATAGGGCGGCACTTTCGACCAGTCGCCCTGCATTCCCGCCGCGGCGAGCAATGCGACCATGCCCGGCTCGCGCCGTTCGGCGGCCGCCATGATCGCGCGCGACCAGCGCGTCTGCTTGCCGAGGTCGACCTCGAGGTCGCTCGCCGCAGACGATGCCGCCCCGGCGTCGATCCGTCCGAGGCCCGCGAGGCCGGCGAGCAGGAATTTCGACCGCAGCGTGTCGGCGCTGTCGTCGTTGCCTGCGAATTGCCCGACCGCGCCCGCGCTCATGCCGGTCAGCGGCCGCGGCGAGCCGACCGCGAGCACCGCCCATGCGCGGCTGCCGACCGAGACCGTCGGGACCCATGCGATGGCATTTTCGTCATAACCGCCCGCGAGCATCGAACCGACGAGCTGCCAGGGATCGCCGCCGACTTCGGTACTGGCCGGCAGCGCCGCCGCGGCACGCGCCGTCGCGACCATCGCGGCATAGCGCTGCGTCGGCGACGTGCCCGCACCCCAGAGGCGTTCCATCGCGGCATAGCGATCGGTACCGCGCGCAAGGCGGAAAGCGCCGCGAAGCTCGTCGGTCTGGGCCGCGAGGGCCGCAGCGGGTTCCTCCTCGCCCGCCGCAGCGCTGAGCAGCGAGACATAGGCCTCGCTCGACAGCACGCCGCGCGCGGCGGCTTCGGGCGCCGCGGCAACGCGGTTCGCCATGTCGGTCATCGGCGCGAGCACCGTCCAGCCCTTCATATAATAGGGCGCCGACGTGCGTAGCGCCTCGGGCACCGGGATCGCCGTCGCGGTCGCCATGCCGAAGCGCCAGCTCGTCAACCGGTCGATATTGTCCCATTCGATCGTCGTCGAACGGCGGCCGCTGCCCGTCGCGCCGAGCACGCGTTCGGCGAGCAGGATGTCGAAGTTCGAAATCTTGCCGCTCGACCGCACCCGGCCGATCGCCCAGCCTGCGGGTCCGGCCTCGCCCGACAGGCCCGAACAGATCGCCGCCGACAGCCGCCACGCCTGCTCGTCGCCATGAGCAAGGCCTGCCGGGACATAGGGGCACATCCCCGCCGGGTCGGCGTTGGCAAGATAGGTTTGCTGCGCCGTCGCGACGAGGCGCGGGCTGGCGCGATCATAGTCGACCGACTGGACGATCCGGCGTGCCGTGATCGATTCGCCCATGCGCAGCAGCAGCGACGCGCGCTCGGCCGCGAGATCGGCGCCGTTGATCGTGTCCGGGGTGTCGATCGCCGAAGCCAGTGAGCGGCGGAGCAGGATCTGGCCCCAGCGCGAGGCGAGCTGGCCGTTGGTCCGGCGCATGATTGCGGCGGCATATTGGCCGCGCACGCCGAATGCATCGGGACCAAGCCCGCCGGTCTCGGGGGTCAGCGGCCC
>NZ_DASWTD010000056.1:0-7695 GCF_036402335.1 Sphingopyxis sp.
CGGTGGTCGAAGAAGCGGATATTGTCGTCCGCCAGCTCGAGCGGACGGATCTCCGCCGCGATAAACGCATCGAGCTCGCCCAGATACGCCTGCAAGTCGGAAGGCATCCCAAAATCCATCGTCTCTCTCCCCGTTATCCGCGCCACTCGGCGCGCGCCTGGCCAAGCGCGGTATATTTGGGGCTGTCGATCGCGCACTTCTCCAGCACATCGCGGCGCAGCTTCGCGAGCAGCCCCGGTTCGGCAAGCGTCGTGGTGCCGGCCAGCAGCGCCTCTGACAGCGCCCTGTCCTCAGCGCGAACGCCCGCATCGAGGTCGCGCAGCACGATGCCGAGCGCGTTCATCGCAACCACCGCCTCGAACTTGGCGTGGCCTTGCGACGCCGGCTTGATCGCACCCTCGACCCAGTCGCGCACCGCCTGTACCATCTCGCGGTTCGTCGGCTCGCCCGCCGGCGCGGGCGCGATGTCCGGCGAAGACGGCAACGCTCTCTCCCGTTCATCTTCAGGCGCTTCGGCGTCGAGCAGCACGAGCAGGTCGAGTTCCTGCTCGGCGGTGCGCCGCCCGATGACGACGCGCTCGACCGTCGGGTCGGCGCCGCTCCGCCACATCTGCCCCATCTGCAAGCAGCCGAGCGCCCACCACAGCGTCCGGTAGATCAGCCAGAAGCGGAAGCGGTCATAGTCGACCTTGACGCCGCCCGCCGCCTCATAGGCCGCAAAATAGTCTTCGAGGCTGCCGACCCCGAACGCCGGCTGGTCCAGCTTCCCGAAGCGCCACACCGTCATGCAGCCAAAGGCGAGATCCTCATGCGCGTCGCCGCGGTGCGCCAACTCCCAGTCGAGCACCGCCGCCAGGCCTCCACCCTCTTTGGCGCCACCCACCATCACATTGCCCATCCGGTAGTCGCCATGGACCAGCACGGGGTCGGCGGGCGGCGGCAGATGATCCTCGCACCAGCGGATCGCCAGCGCGATGACCGGGCGGTCGCCGCCGTACGACCGGAAGCGCGCCCGAAGCTCGGCCAGCGCTTCGCGCGTGTCCATCAAGGGGATCGCCGCGGGCACCCGATCCATCGGAATGCGGTGGATGCGGGCCAGTTCGCGGCCGAGATCGCCCAGCAGCGACGGTGGCGGATCGGCGAGGATCTTCGCGGGCGACACCTCGCCGGCCACCCGCCGCATCACATAGCCGGTGCCCATGCCGTCGCCGTCCGCCAGCACCCCGACGACTTCGGGCGCCTTCACCCCCGCATCATGCGCCGCCATCACCAGCGCCGCCTCATCGGCATGCCCGAACGGACGGTCCGCCATATACGCCGCCGACGGCGCACGCCGCAGCACATAGCCCGACCCCGCCCAGTCGAACGACCAGCTCTCCATGTTCGCTCCGCCAGACAAGCGGGCAAGGCCCGACAAGGTGCCGGGGCCAACGGCACCGGACATCAAGGGGGGAAGCAAGGTCGCAATGTCGGTCATGCGCCGCGCCCTTGGCGCGCCGACCCGCCGGGCGAACGCTCTTCCCCAAACGACTGCCGATATCGCCGTATCATTTACGCCCCGGTTGCAATTTACTTAGAATACTAACTTATATAGAGGACAGCGTTCCGGCAAGGGCGAAAGCGGGGAGAAAGACGATTCTGCATGGTACGGCGGCAACGCCCCATGGTCCAAGGCGGCCGGCATGAACCCGATATGGCTTCCCGCCTCGCTGCTCGGCGGGCTGTTCCAGGCGTGGCGCACCGCGCTCCAGCAACGCCTGCGTGCGGAGCTCAGCATCAGCGGCGCGGGGCTCGTGCGTTATCTCTATGGCCTGCCCTTTGCGCTCGTTTTCGCCGGGGCGTGGCTCTGGCTGCAGGGCGCGCATGTCCCGCAGCTTGGCCGCGAATTCCTCGGCTTCGCAGCCTTTGGCGCCGCGACCCAGATGGCGGGCACCATCCTGCTGATCATGGCGTTCGGGCACCGCGGATTTATCGTCGGCACCGCCTTTTCCAAGACCGAAGCGATGCAGGCCGCGCTGGTGACCGCGCTTCTCCTCGACGAACATCTGCCGCTGCTCGCGTGGGCCGGAATCGTCGCGGGGGTCGCAGGCGTGCTCGTCCTCGCGCTCGCCGGACGCGGCATTACCGCGCGCCAGATCCTCGGCTCACTCGGCCAGCCCGCGGCGCTCTGCGGCCTTGGTGCCGGGTCGATGTTCGCTTGCGCGGCGATCGCGATCAAGCTCGCGACCGCCGAACTGCCCGGCCTCGACCTGATATCGTCGGCGCTGGTCACGCTCGTCGTCGTAATGGCGATCCAGAGCGTCCTCCATCTCGCGTGGATTGCGGTGCGCGACCGCCCGACGTTCACCTCCGCGCTGCGATCGTGGCGCACGTCCAGCCAGGTCGGGCTACTGTCGGCACTGGGTTCGGCGTGCTGGTACATCGGTTTCGCCGCCGCGCCCGCCGCGCTCGTCCGCATCGTCGGGCAGGTCGAGGTCATCTTTACCGTCGCCTTCGCCCATTTTTACCTCCGCGAACGCGTCCGCTGGCACGAGATCGCGGGCCTACTGCTCGTCGCGGCGGGCGTCGTCCTCGCGCTCTTCGCGACGGTCTGAAGCAACCATCGCCATCGCGATTGCGAAGGTGAAACGGGACGGCTAGCCACATGCCCATGACATTCGACTTTCGCATGGTGTTCCGGTCCTTTGGCCTTGCCGCATCGCTGATCGCCGCCGCGCCCGCCGGGGCGGCCGAACCGATTCTCTACGCCGGCGCGACCGTGATCGACGGCACGGGCGCCCCGGCGCGCACGGGACAGGATATACTGGTCGACGGCGAACGGATCGTCGCCGTCGGCGCGGCGGGCAGCCTCGCCGCGCAGGCGGGATCGGCGCGCCGCGTCGACCTCGCCGGCCGCTTCGTCATTCCCGGGCTGATCGACAGCCATGTCCATCTCGCGACCCCGCCGAACCGCACGCGCGCCGAGGCCATCCTGCGCCGCCAGCTTTACGGCGGCGTCACCGCGGTGCGCGACATGGCCGACGACCTGCGTTCGGTCGGCGACCTCGCGCGCGCGTCGCTGGTCGGCGAAATTCCGGCGCCCGACATCTATTATGCCGCGCTGATGGCGGGACCGTCCTTTTTCGAGGATCCGCGCGTACTCGCGGTCAGCCGCGGCTTCACGCCGGGCACTGCGCCATGGATGCAGGCGATCGACACGAAGACCGACTTGCGCACCGCAGTCACGCTGGCGCGTGGCACCTCGGCGAGCGCGATCAAGATCTACGCCAACCTGCCCGCCGAGCGCGTCACGGCGATCACCGCCGAGGCGCATCGCCAGAAGCTGATGGTCTGGGCGCACAGCGCGGTCTTTCCGGCACGGCCTGCCGAAGTGATCGCAGCAGGCGTCGATTCGGTCAGCCACGTCTGTTATCTCGGCTACGAAGCGCAGCCCGAAATGCTCGCAGCCTACGAAGACCGGACGCCGGTGAAAGACGAATTGCTGGCACCGACCGGCGACGATCCGGTCGTCGCACGCCTGTTCGACGCGATGCGCAAAAAGGGCACGATCCTCGACGCAACGGGCAGCCTGTTTGTCAAGTTCGAGGCCGAGCGCAAGGCCAACCCGAAGGCCAAGCCGCTACGCTGCACCGGAACGCGGACGATCCGTCTGACGCAGCAGGCGTGGCGCGCGGGGCTCCCGATTTCGACCGGCACCGACTTCACCAACAAGGCAGGCGATGCCTGGCCCGAAGTCCATGCCGAGCTGCGCTATCTGGCGCGCGACGTCGGCATGCCCCCGCTCGCGGTCATCTATTCGGCGACGCTCGTCGGCGCGCAGGCGGCGGGACAGGACAAGGAGATGGGGTCGATCGAGGCGGGCAAGCTCGCCAATTTCGTCGTGCTCACCGCCGACCCGCTCGCCGATATCGACAATATCGAGCGCATCGACATGACGGTGAAACGCGGCCGCGAATATCGGCGCGCCGATTATCGTGCACCGACACAGAAGGAGCTTGGCGATGAGGATTGACCGGCGCACGATGATTGCCGGTGCGACGGGCATGGCCGCGGCTTCGCTGTTGCCGTCGATCGCACGCGCGGCACCCGACAGCCGGAAATGGGTGATCGTCAATGCGCTCGGCGGGCTTGCCGACCCCAATGTGCAGGACGCCGCCGATCCCTTTTCGCCGCGCGTGCTGGCCGAAGCGCATGCGTCGGGGGTCACCGCGATCAATTGCACCTTCGGCTATGTCGCGGGTGCCGCCGAGCCGTTCGAGAAGAGCGTCGCCGACGTCGCCGAGACGGACATGCTGCTGCGCCGTCACGCGCGCGACCTGATCAAGATATTGCGCGTCGCCGACATCCGCCGTGCCAAGGCCGAAAAGAAGATCGGCATCATCTATGGCTTTCAGAACGGCGCGATGATGGGCAAGGACCCCGCCCGCGTCGATATCTTCGCCAATCTCGGCGTGCGAATCTTCCAGCTTACCTATAATCCGGCGAACCAGCTCGGCGACGGATCGATGGCGCCCGAAAATCGCGGCCTCACCCCGTTCGGGCGCGAGATCATCGAACGGCTCAATACGCAGAAGATGATCGTCGACCTGTCGCACAGCGGCGAGCAGACCTGCCTCGAAGCCGCACGCGCCTCCGCCGCGCCGATCTCGATCAATCACACCGGCTGCCGCGCGGTCACCGATCTGCCGCGCAACAAGACCGACGCCGAACTGCGACTGGTAGCGGAAAAAGGCGGCTTCATCGGCATCTATTTCATGCCTTTCCTCAACATCTCGGGCCATGCGCGCGCCGAGGATGTCGTTCGCCATATCGATCACGCCGTGAATATCTGCGGCGAGGATCATGTCGGGATCGGCACCGACGGCACGATCGGCCAGATCGACGATCTCCAAGCTTATGAAGCCGTGCTCGCCAAGGAAATCGCCGAACGCCGCGCCGCGGGGATCAGCGCGTCGGGCGAGCGCCCCGACACCTATCCCTTCGTCGTCGACCTGCGCGGCCCCGACCAGTTCCGCAAGCTGATCAGCCTGCTCGCCGCGCGCGGCTATTCGAGCCGCCGGATCGAGAAGATCATGGGGCAGAATTTCCTGCGCCACGCCGAAAGCGTCTGGGGTGGCTGATCCGATCCGCTTCATCGACGCGGTCGAGGTCGAGCGCCGCCTGCCCCACGATCTCTGCATAACGCTGGTGCGCGCCGCGATGGCCGCGCTGGCCGAAGGGCGCAGCCGGCAATTGCTGCGCGGGATCATCGAGCTTGGCGACGGCGACCTGTTCGGGGTGATGCCCGGCGCGCTCGACGGCGCGGGGTTCGGCGCGAAGATCATCAGCATCTTTCCCGCCGCCGCCGCGCACGGCAAATCGCATCAGGGCGTCATCATCCTGTTCGACCGGACGAGCGGTGCGCCCGTCTGCGTCATCGACGCGGGCGAGGTCACCGCGATCCGTACCGCGGCCGCCTCTGCCGCCGCGACCGACGCGCTCGCGCGCGACGATGCATCGCGCCTCGCCATTTTGGGGACCGGCGAGCAGGCGTGGCACCATGTCGCGGCGATCCGCCACGTGCGCGCGCTCGACGAAGTCCGCGTCTGGGGACGCGCAAAGGACAAGGCAGAGCAACTGGCCGGGCGCATCGCAGCCGATTTCGGCCTCGTCGCGCGCGCCGCGCCCTCGATCGCCAAAGCCGTCTCGGACGCCGATATCATATGCACGCTGACCGGCGCCGCCGACCCCATATTGTTCAGCGCCGATGTCGCCGACGGCACGCATATTAACGCCGTCGGGTCGAGCCGCGCCGGCCCGTCGGAGATCGACGAGGCGCTTGTCGCGCGGGCGCGCTTCGTCCCCGATCACCGCGAGGGCGTGATCGCACAGGGCGCCGAATATCATCGCGCACGCGACGCCGGGCTGGTCGGCGAGGACCATATTCTACCGGGCATTGGCCATATTTTCGCCGGCACGGCGCCGGGCCGCATCGCCGCATCGGACGTCACCATTTACAAATCGCTGGGCTCGATCGTCCAGGACCTCGCTTGCGCCGCGTACCTTTGGCGGAACTGACATCGACAAGCCATAACCCGGGCCTATGGGTGATAACGCTTTTCGTCCTGTCTCGAGGCGCCGCGCGCGCATAGGGACCGGCATCGTCCAACCGCCGGGAGAATGATCATGACCACGCCGCCCCTGTCCGCCGCGCGCACCGCGGGTTCGCTCGTCTTCACCTCGGGTCAGCTCGCGCGCGGCGACGATGGCGCGATCGTTCCCGGCGGGATCGAGGCGCAAGCCGAACGCGCACTCGCCAACCTCGTTCGCGTCCTCGCCGCCGAAGGCTGCGCGCCGCGCGACGTGGTGAAGGTCACCGCATGGCTCACCGATCCGGCGTTCGGCGCGGCCTTCAACGATGCCTATCGCCGGATATTCGCACTGCCCTATCCGGCCCGCTCGACGGTCGTATCGGCCTTGCTCGCGCCCGAAGCCCTGATCGAGGTCGAAGCGGTCGCGCTGCGCCCATGACCGCAAACACCGTTGGCCCCCGGCTTTTGCGGGGGTACACACGGGTCATGCGCTTTCGTCAGATCGAGGTTTTCCACGCCGTCTATACCCATGGGTCGATCAGCGCCGCGGCGCGCGCGCTCGGCGTGTCGCAGCCGTCGATCTCGAAAACGCTGCGCCATGCCGAAGACAGCCTTGGCTTTCCGCTGTTCCAGCTCGCGCGCGGCCGGCTCGTCCCCACCGACGAAGCGCATGCGCTGATCCGCGAGGCCGGCGACGTGTTCGACCGCCTCGCTTCGCTGCAACAGACCGCGCGCAACCTGTCGCAGGCGGGCGGCGGGCATATCCGGCTCGGCATCGTCCCCAGCCTCGCGCTCGACGTCGTGCCGCAGGCGATCGCGCAGTTCCGCCGCGACTGGCCGCGCGTGACGTTCGAGGTTCACACGCACCATCACGACGATCTCGTCCGCTCGCTGATCGAGCGCGAGACCGACATCGCCGTCGCCTATACCCCGCCGCCGCACCCGCGGCTGACGCGCACGCTGCTGACCGAGGGTGAACTTGTCGCCTTCGGTCCGAGCGAAGCCTTCGGCAAGGTCGGAAACCGCCTGCCGCTCGGCGAGCTTGCCGACCGCGACCTGATCGGCGTCGCCGCGACCGGGCCGATCGGCGACGTGCTGACCCGTGCCGCGCGCGAACGCGGCATCGCCTACCGCGAGGCGGTGTCGGTCCAGACCTTCTTCATCGCCGCGCGCCTTGCGCAGCTCGAGGGCAGCATCACCGTCGTCGACGAATTCACCGCGCGCGCATCGCAGGCACCGGGCTTTTCGTGGCACCGCACCGAACCGCCGCTCGGTTTCACCATCTCGTGGGTCACGCTCGAAGATCGCCAGCCGTCGAAGGTCGCGCGGCAGTTCTTGCGGACGCTGGAGGACGTGCTTGCGGCCAGCCGGGCTAGCGGGGCCTGAGCGCGGAGCGAACGGCACCGGCGAAGTCTGCTTTGGGGTGGGGAGTTGCCGCTACCGCTGCAACATTGTCCAAAGGTCAGTAATGTTCAGCCCTGTGCGCCGTTCCATTTGACCCTGCCGGGTGCTGGAAGCGCCCGGCCCTGACCGTTTGCCCACACCGGCCGGCAACCGCTTTTGTCCACCCGATGAAAGAGCCGGGATGAAGGCTGGCATGGCCGGATAATGTAGGAAAGGCCTT
>NZ_DASWTD010000057.1:0-7274 GCF_036402335.1 Sphingopyxis sp.
CCCCGGCTTTCGCCGGGGTGCACGAGAGGACAGCTCCCCACCCCAAAGCCGGCATCCCGGCTAGCGGCAATCCTCGATGACCCGCCCGATTTCAGACTGCACGGGTAGCGTCAGCGCGCCTCCCCCGGGCGTTTCGAGCGCGAAGCGGCCACGGCTGAAGGCGATGCGGTCGAGCCGCGGGTCGCGGTTGGTCAGGTTCGCGCTGCCGCCGTCGAAGCGGATCTGGTCGGTCCCGGCGCTGGTACGCAGGCTGACATTGCCCGCGAGCGTCGACGTCATGCGGATGCCGCCGCCGCTGCAGGTCATGCTGAGCAGCGGGTTCGCGCTTCCGGTCGGGACAAACGCAGCGGTGCGGCTGCCGGCGTCATAACGCCAAGCCCCGGCATCGACGGCACGGTCCTCCCAGCCGGCGGCCGGGGTCGGCAGCGGCGCGGGCGTCGGCGCCGGCGCGACCGGACGCGGCGCGGGTGGCGGGGCTTCGGGCTGCGGTATCGCGGTGCAACCCGCAACGACGAGCATCAGCGCACCCGCGATGCCATAGCGGAAACCCGGCTGCTTGCTGATCATCATTAAAATCCCTGCCAATCAATCACTTCGTCGAGCGGTGCGCGCGGCACCGGCCACTGGTTCACCGCCGCGTCAACGTCGGCATAGCCGATCGCGAGCCCGGTGAACAAAATCTGCCCGTCGTCCAGCGCCAGCGTTCGCCGGATGGTCGCGCCGTACATCGCCCAGCATTCCTGCGGACAGCTGGCGAGGCCATGTTCGACGAGCAGCAGCATCACCGATTGCAGCCACATGCCCATGTCCGACCATTGCGGCGGACCCATGATGCGCGAACAGTGGAGGAAAAGCATTACCGGTGCGCCGAAACCCCGGTAATTGTCCATGAACCGAGCGAGACGCCCTGCCTTGTCCTCGCGCGGGATGCCGAGCGAGGCATAGAGCGCCTCGCCGACGCCGAAGCGGCGGTCGGTCCAGGGTTCGGTCAGCTCCCGCGGATAAATGTCATATTCGGGCTCCTGTCCCTCGCGCCCCATCGCGATCCGCGCCGCAACAGCATCCTTCACCGCCTGCCATGGTTCGCCGGTCAGTACCGTCGCCTGCCACGGCTGGAGGTTGCCGCCCGAAGGGGCGCGCTGCGCTGCGGCGAAAATCTGCCCGAGCAGCGCGGGATCGACGGGCCGGCCGGTAAAGGCCCGCACCGAACGGCGTTTGTGGAGCGCATCGGAAACGGAATGCGTGTCAGTCGCTGGCATATTTATCCTCACGCCGCTTGCCGAACAGCAATTTGCGTTCGAGCCGGGCTTTCAACTGGCGGTAATAGCCGAGCAGGAAGACATGATCCTCCTCGGCGACGGGGCGGCCGATCTTGGCGCGGATCGCATCGGCGACTTCGCGCATCGCGCGCGGATCCTGCCCGCGGAGCACGCGTTCGAGTTCCTGCAGTTCGAAAATGCCATAGACGGCGAGTTCGGCCTCGCTGAAGACCATCGCATCGCCCGCCGCGGTCGCGATATCGGCGTCGAGCTTCACGCGCTGCGCCATCACGACCCACGTCCCGGCAATCAGGTCGCCCATCCGCATCCGGTCGCGGTTGAACAGCAGGAACAGGCTCAGGGTCAGCGACCAGAGCACCCCCGCGATGATTGTCCACGCCGACGCCATATCCTCGGCCGCGGCGACCCCCAGCATCATCAGCGGCAGGAACAGCTCGAGCTCGCGGATCAGGTTGCGCGCGACCACCGCATCGGCGGTCAGCCGGCCGCCGTCGCGCGCGACGACGCGGATGCCCGTCAATCGCTTGCCCGGCGTCGCGGCGCGCGAACCCAGTTCGAATCCGATGAACCAGAATGTCCGGAGGACGAAGGCGCCGAGCATCCACACGACCACCGTGACATCCGATCCCGAGCCGACGCCGATCCAGATCATCAGCAGCGTAAAGAGAAGGAGCGCGACGGCGATGAGCGTGATGTCGATCATCAGGGCGCCGAAACGCAGCCCCGAACTCGCGATCTTGAGCTCGAGGTCGACGCCCTCGGGCGTGATGAACTGGCGAACCTTCTTCGCACGCGCCGCGCGCAGCCTGGCATTGCTCCGGGCGGCCGCCGTCATGTGACGTCCTCGCGCCGCGGAATGTAATAATAGCCGATCCAGAAGAGCAGCATCAGCGACCCGATCGCATAGCGCAGCATCGTGTCGGTGATCAGCTGCCGCCCGAAGCCTTCGAGCAGCCCGGCGACGAACAGCATCAGGATCACCCCGACCATCACCTTGCCCGCGGTGCGGCCCGCATCGGACGCGGCCTGCAATCGCGCGCGCGCGCCGGGGAAAACGACCGCCGCGCCGATGCGGAGGCCCGCGGCGCCCGACAGCGCGGCGGCGAACAACTCGGTGGTGCCGTGAATGAACAGCCAGCCGCCGAAATCGAAACCCAGTCCCTTGGACGAAAAGACCGCGATCATCGCGCCGAGCCCGATCCCCTGATAATATTCGAGCATCATCGTCGGCACCCCGAAGGCGAAACCGAGCGCAAAGGACAGGATCGATACGCGGCTGTTGTGGGTGAACAAATAGGTCGCGAAGACGTGCAGTCCGCTTTCGCTTTCGTCCGCTGCCGCGGCCTTTCCGTGGCCGAGGGTCGATTGCAGGAACTCGACCGTCGCGCGCGGGTCGCGCCCGCCCGACATCTCCTCGTCGACGAAATTGAAATACCATTCGGGGTTGCTCGCGACGAGCGAATAGCTGGTCAGCGCGCCGAGGATGATGATCAGCGATATGATCACCGTTTCCTTCCACACCGAACGCACCGCAGCCGGCCAGTCGTAGAGGAGGAAGCGGCGAAGGCGGTTCCAGCGGCTCTCGCGTACGCCATAGACGAGGAAATAGCCGCGGATCGACAGCGCCTCGAGATGGTCGAGCAGCGCCTTGTCGAGGCTGGTCGCGCGCGCGATCGACAGCGACGACAGCGTCGCGCGATAGAGCAGCGGCAATTGCAGCAATTCGTCGCTGGTCAGCGCGGCGGCGCCCTTTTTTTCCAGCTTGGTGAGCAGCAGGTCGAAGGCGATCCAGTCGGCCTCGCGTTCGGCGCGAAAACGGCTGGTCGAAAAGGTCGGCGCGTCGATTGCGCGTGCCGGAGCGGGTGGGGGGATCATAGACTGCCTGCCCGCTTGATGCCGAGATAGGCCTCGACCGCGCTTGCGCCCATCGCGTCGGCGGGCACTTCGATAACGTCGGCGCCGAGCCGCTGGAGCCGCGCGATCACCAGTTGCCGGTCGCGCAGCATCGCCGCGGCGACGTTCGATCGCGTCACGTCGGCGCCCGTTTCGGGGCGGCGCCGTTCCTCGCTCTCGACTTCTTCGTCCTTGATGACGACGAACAGCAGCCGGTGCTTCTTCACCAGCCGCCCGGCGGCGCGGATCATCAGGTCGGCGCTCGTCGCGTCGGTGAATTCGGTGAACAGGATGATCAGCGAGCGGCGGTTGAGCTGCGCCGAAAGGGTGGTCAGCGCGAGCGTGAAATTGCTCTCGACATGCGCATAGTCGATCAGGCTTGCGGCGCGCTGCAGCGCGGGGAAATCCTGCGTATGCATATAGGCGGGGGTCAGCGCCTGCGGCTTGGCGGCAAAGGAGAAGAGGCTGATCCGGTCGTTGAGCTTCAGCCCCACATAGGCGAGCAGCAGCGCCGCCGACACCGCGCGGTCGACGCGCGGCATGCCGCCGACCGGCTCGGCCATCGTCCGCCCGCCGTCGATCGCGAGGACGACGCGATTGTCGCGTTCGACACGATATTCCTTGGCAAGCAGTTTGACGTGGCGCGCCGATGCGTTCCAGTCGATCGCGCGGCGATCCATTCCCGGCTGATACTCGGCAAGCGCCTCATATTCGGTCCCTTCGCCGCGGAAACGCTGCTGGCGGAGGCCGAACCAGCTGTTGCGCTGGAACAGCCGGCTGCCCTCGTCGGTCACGGCGCGCAGGCTGGGCACGACGCTGATTGCGCCGTCGATCGCGAAGCGTCGCTGTTTCCATACCAGCCCGAGCGGCCCTGCCCAGCGGACCCACAGCGCCTCGATCAGCGCCTGGCCGCGCCGCGAGGCGGTGAGCGGGAGCGTGCGAAGGAGGGCATCGCCCGCGCCCGAACGGCGCATGTCGCCCGCAAGGCGCCCGCCTTCGACGAGTCTTTCGTCGAGTGCGAGCGCGATCTCGGCGCGCGGAGGAACCGCGCTACCGCTCGCCGCAAGCGACAGCTCGAAGGGGTCGCCGACGCCGACCTGATGCGGGAAGCGCGCGTCGAGCGACAGATGCCGGGGGTTTGCGCCCGCGATGGCGTCGAGAATCAAACAGGCGACGATGATGCCGATCCAGCCGGGCGCGACCAGCCACAGTTCGGGCCGGACCAGCCCGAGCGCGAGCGCCATCGGCGCGCCGAGCAGCAGCAGATAGATTGCGCGGCGGGTTGGATAGATCACCGCGACACCTCGCTATGTGGCGCTGGCGCATCCACATGCGGGAACAAGCCGCGGGGATACACGATAGGGGGGATCGCTGCCTCGATCACCGCGGGACTTCCTCGCGTTCGAGCAGCGCCGCGACGACCTGTTCGACGTTGCGGCCCTCGATCTCGGCGGCCGCCGACAGGATGACGCGGTGGCGCAGCACGCCCGCGGCGAGCCGCTGGATGTCGTCGGGAATCACATAGTCGCGCCCGTCGAGCGCCGCCGCGGCGCAGGCCGCGCGCGCGAGCAGGGTCGCGGCACGGGGGCTGGCGCCGCATTCGAGATCGGCGCTCTCGCGCGTCGCGCGGACGAGGCGGACGATATAGTCGACGATCTCTTCGGCAAGGCGCACGGTCGCGATGATGTCGATCGCTTCGCCGATCGACTTGGCGTCGGCGACCTGGGTGACGCCGAAATCGGCGACCGCGGGGCTTTTGAAGCGCCCGCCATGGTCGGCGACGATCCGCCGTTCCTCGGCGGCGTCGGGATAATCGACGACGAGCTTGAACAGGAAGCGGTCGAGCTGCGCTTCGGGCAGCGGGTAGACGCCCTGCTGCTCGATCGGGTTCTGCGTCGCGAGCACGGTAAAGCGCGGGCTCATGACGTGCGGCTCGCCGTTGATCGTCACGCGCCGCTCCTGCATCGCCTCGAGCAGCGCGGCCTGCGTCTTGGGCGGGGTACGGTTGATTTCGTCGGCGAGCAGCAGTTCGGTGAAGATCGGCCCCTTGGTCAGGGTAAAGCTCGACGTCTGGAAGTTGAACAGGTTCGACCCCAAAATGTCGCCCGGCATCAGGTCGGGGGTGAACTGGATACGCCCGAACGCCAGCCCCGTCGCGCGCGCGAACGCCTGTGCAAGCAGCGTCTTGGCCGTTCCCGGCGGGCCTTCGAGCAGCACATGGCCGCCGGCGAGCAGCGCGATCGTCACCATGCGGGTGAGCGGTCCCTGCCCGAACACGACCTTGCTCACCTCGCCCTCGATCGCGGCACCGAGCGCCCGTACGCTCTCGATATTAGCTGTCACGGAGTAAATCCTTCCTGATGTCGTGCAGCGCCTGCGCGTCTGCAAGGAATTCATGGGTGTTACGCGCGAGCGGCAGCCGCCGCGCGAGCGAGGAAAATGTTTCGCCGCCCGCGCGCAGATGCTTGTCGATCCAGCGGTCGGTTTCGGCTTCGTCGAGCCCGCCGGGCGCGTGCAGGCGCCGCGCGATCGCGATGCGCTGGCTGCGCACATAGGCGTCGGCGCCGTCGAGCTCGCGCCGCGCCTGCTTGATCAGGTCGGCGCTGTTGGCGATCAGCGCCGCCTTTGACACCGGGATCGCGCGGCCGGGCTTCAGCGCGGGGCCAAAGCGCATCCATGCCTGCCACAGCGCGAGCAGCCCGGCGGCGATCAGGCAGAGCGTGATGCCGATGAAAGGCGGGACGAAGGCGAAGCGCAGCAGCGAACGTCCGCTGCCGAACCCGTTCAGCGTCACGTCGAAGGTCAACGCGTCGGCTTCGGCATCTTGGGCAATCGCGTCGATCAGCATCGCAGCCGCCGCGGCGCTCTCGCGGTTGGCGAAGGCGAGGTTGTTCACCAGGTCGGGATCGGACAGGATGTAGATATGGTCGCTGCGATGCCGCGCGAGCAGCGCTCCGCCGTGCGGAAAGCCAACCAGCGTATCGAAATCGTCCGCGACGAGGATCTGCGAGCGAAGCCCGCGCAGCGGCAACGACATGCGCCGTCCGGCGATCGTGCCGGTCGCCCTTGCGCCGCGCGCATGGGCTTCGCTGACGATCTTCTCGATCTTGCCCACCGTCGGCGGCAGCAAGGCCGGTGGCGGTGCAACGGGAAAGCCGCCACCCGCCCAGCCGGCCTTTTCCGGGTGCCGCCCCGTTTCCCATTTCGGCAGGATGATCAGCACCGGTCCGCCGCGATGTCCCTTCAGGACCTCGGCGATCTCGTCGGCCTTGGTCCGGTGCTTCGGCGTCAGGACGAGCAGTTCGCGCCATTCTTCGTCATAGGCCGGCGCTTCTCCGGTCCGGCGCAGTTCGACGTGCGCGCCCGCGCGCTCGGCGAGGTCGACGATCGCCGCATAGCCCGGTGCGCCTTTCGACAGCGCGTGGCCGCCGCCATCGTTGCCGCTCGAAAGCTGCGGACCCAGTGCGATCAACGCCCAGAGCGCGATGAAGGCGACCACGCCGATTGCCACGATGCCCGCCATCAGGCGCGGGTTGAAACCGTGGTCGTTGGCCGCTGCCGTGTCGCTCATGCGCGCGCCCAGTTCTTCGGCACCGTCATCTCCGCATAGGCGCTGCGGCACTGGTCCCATGCGGCGGCATCGATCGCCCGTCCGCCGAACAGGCTGATCTCGACCGCGCGCGCGATGCGGCTGAAGGCTTCGCGTGCGACCGAGGGGAGGTCGCGCGCTTCGGCAAGCTCGCGCGATGTCATCGCGGGTTTGACGAGCCCGGGACGCCGGCCCTCGATATCCTCGACGCTGCGATAGAGCAGCAGGTGCACCGCCTCGGCAAAACGGCTCTCGGCCGCGAGCGCATCGGCTTCGGCCAGCAAGGCGCGGGCGGCACCGGCTTCGGCAAGGCCGACGCTATCGATTTCCTCGTCCCCGCCTGCCTTGCGGCGGAACGGCAAATTGTCGACCCAGCGGGCAAAGGCGGGCACGAAAAAATAGAGGAGCACGAGGGCGAGCACCGCGACGCCGATCCACAGCAAGGGGGTGACGGCGGGCGAGCTCCATTTGAAAAAGCTGCCGATCGAATCGAACAGCGTCTTCAGCCACTC
>NZ_DASWTD010000058.1:0-3021 GCF_036402335.1 Sphingopyxis sp.
CATGTTCGGCAACATGCGGCTGGCCGATGGCGGGACGACCAATGCGCTCCTGGTCCCCGACGCCGCGGTTCGTACCGACCAGGCACGCAAGATCCTGCTGGTGGTCGGCAAGGACAATACGGTCGTCGCCAAGCCGGTCGAGACCGGTCCGCTGGTTGCCGGCCTCCGCGTCATCCGTTCCGGCATCACCAAGGCCGATCGCGTGATCGTCCAGGGCGTGCAGTTCGCCATGCCCGGCGCCAAGGTCAAACCGCGCGTCACCCAGATCAAGCCGACCGAGGTCGCTGCATCCGCAGCTCCGCCGCCGTCGTCCCCCAGCGCGTCGCAAGCGACGCTTGCTGCCAACTAAGAATCGAAACGGGGCACTGCCATGCGCTTCAGCCACTTCTTCATCCGGCGCCCGATCTTTGCCGGCGTCATCGCGATCATCATCACGATCGTCGGTGCCTTCGCTTATGTCGGCCTGCCGGTCTCGCAGTTCCCAGACATTGTCCCGCCGACGGTGACGGTCAGCACCGCCTATCCCGGCGCCTCGGCCGAAACCGTCGCCGACACGGTCGCCGCTCCGATCGAGCAGCAGATCAACGGCGTCGACAACATGCTCTACCAGTCGTCGCAATCGACCGGCGACGGGCGGCTGACGATCACTGTCACCTTCAAGCTCGGCACCGATCTCGATACCGCGCAGGTGCTGGTGCAGAACCGAGTCGCGCTTGCCGAGCCGAGCCTGCCGGAAGAAGTGCGCCGCCAGGGGCTCGTCGTCCGCAAGACCTCGCCATCGTGGCTGATGGCGGTCAACGTGCTGTCGCCCGACGGTTCGCTCGATCGCGGCTACGTCTCCAACTATGCCCTGACCCAGCTCAAGGACCGGCTGTCGCGGGTCGAGGGCATCGGCGACGTCTCGATCTTCGGCGCGCGCGACTATGCAATGCGGGTGTGGATCGACCCGGGACGCGCCTCGACGCTCGGCCTCACCGCCGGCGAAGTAGTGCAGGCGCTGCGCTCGCAGAATATCCAGGTTGCCGCCGGCACGGTCGGGCAGCCGCCGTTCGACACCGGCGCGGCGCAGCAGCTCAATGTCGAGACCCAGGGCCGCTTCAAGACCGCGGAGGAGTTCGCCAACATCGTCATCCGCTCGGATCCGACGACCGGCGCGATCACCCGCGTCCGCGACGTCGCCAGGGTCGAGCTCGGCGCCGAGGACTATGGCGTCAACGCCTACCTCTCGGGCACCGACTCGATCATCCTCGGCATTACCCAGCGCCCGGGCACCAACGCGCTCGCCGCGGCCGAGGGGATCAAGCACGAGCTTGCCGACGCTGCGAAGAGCTTCCCCAAGGGGCTCGAGTATAGGATCATCTGGAACCCGACCGAGTTCATCAGCGAGTCGATGGGCGAGGTGCAGAAGACGCTGCTCGAGGCAATGCTGCTCGTCGTCCTCGTGATCATCGTCTTCCTGCAGAGCTGGCGGGCGGCGATCATCCCTATCGTCGCCATCCCGGTTTCGCTGATCGGTACCTTCGCCGTGCTGGCGGGCCTTGGCTATTCGCTCAACACTCTATCGATGTTCGGCCTGGTGCTGGCGATCGGCATCGTCGTCGACGACGCCATCGTCGTGGTCGAGAATGTCGAGCGCAACCTCGAGCATGGCATGAGCCCGCGCGAGGCTGCCCATAAGTCGATGGACGAGGTGTCGACCGCGCTGGTGGCGATCGTGCTGGTGCTGTGCGCGGTGTTCGTGCCCGTCACCTTCCTGACCGGCATCACCGGCGAATTCTATCGTCAGTTCGCGGTGACCATTTCGGCTTCGACGATCATTTCACTGCTCCTGTCGCTGACGCTCTCGCCGGCGCTGGCCGCGATGCTCCTGAAGCCGAAGAGCGACCATCGCGCCGAAACCGGCGTGATGGGCTTCCTCCACCGCTCGGGCGACAAGTTCAACCAACGGTTCAACGCGCTCAGCGAATGGTACGGCCGTTTCACCAAGCGGATCGCCGCTGCGCCGAAGCGTGCCCTGACCGCCTATGCCGGGTTGGTGATGCTGACCGGCGCGCTGTTCTACGCCACTCCCGCCGGCTTCATCCCGGCGCAGGACCAAGGCTATGCGCTGGCCGCCATCCAATTGCCGCCCGGCAGCTCGATCGAGCGCACCGACGCGGTGCTGAAGAAGGTGGTCTCGCGCCTGCTCAAGGTGCCCGGAACCGAAGCGGCGGTGATGTTCGCCGGCTTCGACGGCGCATCGGGCACCCAGGCGTCCAACGCGGGCGCGGCCTATGTCACCTTCAAGCCATTCGACGAGCGCGCCGGCACCGATCGCACCGAGCTCAATATCGAAAATGAGATGCGCGCCGCGCTGGCCGACATCGACGAGGCGATGGTGTTCGTCATCCCGCCGCCCGTCGTCCAGGGCATCGGCAATGGCGGCGGCTACCGCATGATAATCCAGGACCGCGGCGACAACGGCTATGTCGCCATGGAGCAGGCAGCCTATCAGATGATGGGCGCGGCCCAGCAGGAGAAGGGGCTGGCCAACGTCTTCACCCTCTACAACACCGCGACGCCACGCATCTATGCCGACATCGACCGGGCCAAGTCCGACATGCTCGGCGTGCCCCCGTCGCGGGTGTTCGAGGCGCTGCAGGTCTATCTTGGCTCGGCCTACGTCAACGACTTCAACCTGCTCGGCCGCACCTTCCGTGTGACCGCGCAAGCCGAGGCCGCGGCCCGCGATGACCCGGCCGACATAGCGCAGTTGAAGACCCGCTCGAACAGCGGCGAGATGGTGCCGATCGGCGCGGTTGCGACCTTCCAGGACAGGACCGGGCCGTATCGGGTGACCCGCTACAACCTCTACCCGGCGGTCGAGCTCGATGGGGATAAAGCGCCCGGCTATTCGACCGGCCAGTCGATCAAGACCATGGAGAAGCTGGCCTCCAGCCTGCCGGCGGGCTTCGCCACCGAATGGACCGACATCGCCTTCCAGCAGAAGGCGGCGGGCAACATCGCGATCCTGATCTTCGG
>NZ_DASWTD010000059.1:0-5812 GCF_036402335.1 Sphingopyxis sp.
TGAGGGTTGAAACATCCTCGGCCGCATAATCCGCCGCGCCGACACCGGCGTTGTTGACGAGCAGGGCAAGCGGCTTTCCCGCGACGCCATCCACGACCGCGTCGATGCCCGCCGAGGTCGCGAGGTCACCCGCGATCGTGCCGAAACCCAGCGCCGCCATCGCCTGCAATTTCTCGGCCGAGCGCCCGGTGACGATGACATCGGCGCCCGCGCCCTGCAATTGCAGCGCGATTTCGCGCCCGATGCCATCGCTGCCGCCCGTAACCAGCGCGAGTTTTCCTCGTAAATCCATGCGACCCCTCCCATGAGCTTTTACCTCGCGCACTATGGCGGGTCGCATCGCCATCGCCTACATGGAAAATCATGGCCCGCCCGAATGCTCCCGACCGATTCAACGAAGAAAAAGCGACCTATGTGATCCGCGGCGGCGACGGGGAGGGCGACCAGCCCGACCTCGAACGCGGCGCCGAGGCGATCCGCAGCGTCGTGCGCAAATTGCCCGCGCGGCCCGGTGTGTACCGGATGCTCGATGCGCGCGGCGATGTGCTCTATGTCGGCAAGGCGCGGGCGCTCAAGAACCGGGTGACCAATTACACGCAGGTCGCGCGCCTGCCGCAGAGGCTGCAGCGCATGGTATCGCAGACGCGCGCGATGGAGATCGTCACGACGACGAGCGAGGCCGAGGCGCTGCTGCTTGAGGCCCAGCTGATCAAGCGATATCGCCCGCCGTACAATGTGCTGCTACGCGACGACAAAAGCTTTCCCTTCATCCTGCTCCGCACCGACCATGACTTCCCGCGCGTGCAGAAGCATCGCGGGGCGCGGCGTGCGAAGGGGCGATATTACGGACCTTTTGCCAGCGCGGGATCGGTGGGGCAGACGCTCAACGCGCTGCAAAAGACCTTCCTGTTGCGCAGCTGCACCGACAGCTTCTTCGCCAACCGTTCGCGGCCATGTCTGCTTTATCAAATCAAGCGTTGCAGCGCGCCGTGCGTCGACCGGATTTCGAAGGAAGATTACGCGGGGCTCGTCGGCGATGCGCAAGACTTCCTCGAAGGGCGCTCGACCGCCGTCCAGAAACGGCTGGGCGATGCCATGACCAGGGCGGCGGAGGCGATGGATTACGAGCAGGCGGCGGTGATCCGCGACCGGCTGAAGTCGCTGACCTTCATCCAGGGCAGCCAGTCGGTGCATGCCGACGGGCTCGGCGACGCCGATGTCTTTGCGCTGGCCGCGAAGGGCGGGCAGCTGTGCATCGCGGGCTTCTTCATCCGCGGCGGGCAGAATTGGGGGCATCGCAGTTTCTTTCCTGCGCACGTCTCGGGCGTGCCCGAGAGCGAGGTGATGGCGAGCTTCCTGATGCAATTCTACGAAGGCGTGCCGCCGCCTAAGCTCATCCTCGTCGACCGCGAGCCCGACGAATGCGCATTGCTTGCCGAAGCACTGGGCGAAAGCGGCAGCCGCAAGGTCGAGATCAGCGTGCCGCAGCGCGGCAACCGGCGCCGGCTGCTCGAACAGGCGGTGCGCAATGCGGGCGAGGAACTCGACCGGCGCCTCGCCGAGAGCAGCAGCCAGGCGAAGCTCGGCCGCGAGCTCGCCGAACTGTTCGATCTCGATAACCCGCCGCAGCGCATCGAAATTTACGACAACAGCCATATCCAGGGCACCAACGCGCTCGGCGCGATGGTGGTCGCGGGGCCCGAGGGCTGGATCAAGGGCGCCTATCGCAAATTCAACATCAAGCGCGCCGAGACGATGCCGGGCGACGATTTCGCGATGATGCGTGAGGTCTTCCAGCGCCGTTTCGCGCGCGCGATCGACGAGGATCCCGAACGGACCAAGGGCGAATGGCCCGACCTCGTACTGATCGACGGAGGCAAGGGACAGGTGTCGGCCGCCGGCGCGGTTCTCGCCGAACTCGGGATCGATGACCTGACCTATATCGGCGTCGCCAAGGGCCCCGACCGCAACGCCGGGCGCGAAACCTTCTACCACCCCGACGGCCGCGAATTCACGCTGCCGCCGAACAATGCGGTGCTTTTCTACATCCAGCGCCTTCGCGACGAGGCGCACCGCTTTGCGATCGGCGCGCACCGGCAGAAGCGCGCGAAGGCAATGGGCAGCTCGCCGCTCGACGAGGTTCCGGGTATCGGCCCGTCGCGCAAGAAGGCGCTGCTGATGCATTTCGGCACCGCGCGCGCGGTGCGCGGCGCGAGTCTGGAGGACCTGAAGAAGGCGCCGGGCGTGAGCGCCGCGGTCGCGCAGGCGGTGCATGATTTCTATCATTCGGGACGGTGAGAGGGTGATTATGGATTTTGCAGCAGCCATGCCGCTTGCGGGAACGCTCGGCGTCACGATCGACGAAGGCAGCAAGGAGCGCGTCGCGGGCAAGCTGCCCGTGCGTCCCGATATCTGCACCGCGGGCGGGATCGTCCATGGCGGCGCGATCATGGCCTTTGCCGACTGTCTCGGCGCGGTCGGCGCCTTCCTGACGCTGCCCGAGGGCGCGAACGGCACGACAACGATCGAGAGCAAGACCAATTTCCTCGGCGCCGGACCGGTCGGGGTGACCCTGATCGGCGAAGCGACCCCGGTAAAGATCGGCAGGCGGCTGTCGGTCTGGCAGACGCGCATCCGCACCGAAGCCGGCGACGAGGTCGCACTGGTGACGCAGACGCAGATGGTGCTTTGGCCAGCCTGACCGCCGACGCCATCGTCTGCGCGGTTCGCGCGCATGGCGAGCATGGCGCGATATTGCGCGCACTCACGCGAGATGCGGGGCTCGTCGCCGGCTATGTCCGCGGCGGGCGATCGCGGCGACTACGGCCGATTTTGGTGCCGGGCAATCTGGTCGCGCTCGAATTGCGCGCCCGGACCGAGGATCAGCTCGGCGGCGCCACCGTGGAAATGCTCGAAAGCCGCGCGCCACTGCTCGCCGAGCCGTTGGCCGCGGCGGCTATCGACTGGATCACGAGCCTGACCGCGTCGACCCTTCCCGAAAGCCAGCCCTATCCCGCGCTCTATTCCGCCCTGTCGGCGGTTCTGGACGCGATCGGCGCGGCCTCCTCGGCGCGGCAGTGGGCTGCGGCGCTGACGCGCTACGAACTGCTGTTGCTCGCCGAACTCGGGTTCGGACTGAATCTCGAGGAATGTGTCGTAACGGGCTCGACCGACGATCTCGTGTTTATCAGCCCCAAATCGGGCGGCGCGGTGAGCGTCGGTGCCGCTGCGGGTTATGAAGATCGACTGTTTCGCCTGCCGCCCTTCCTGCGCGGGCAGGACGCCAGCCCGCCGATGGGCGACGTCCTCGACGGCCTGGCCATCACCGGCCACTTCCTCGACCGCGACATCCTCGACGGGCGCAATCGCGACTTGCTGATCGTAAGGGAAAGATTGACCGGTCGATTGGGCAGGGCGGTTGCGTGACGCGCCGCCGCTGTCTAAGCGGCTGGCGAGATACGAAAGGGCGACACGTTGAGAATCCTGCTGCTGGCTGGCGATGGCATCGGTCCGGAGATCATGGCGGAGGCCGAGAAGGTGCTTGCCGCGCTCGCGCTTCCCGTGACGCTCGACCGTGCGCTGGTTGGCGGCGCCGCGTATGAAGCGACCGGCCATCCGCTGCCGCCGGAAACGCTCGCCAAGGCGAAAGCGGCGGACTCTATCCTCTTTGGCGCCGTGGGCGATCCACGCTTCGACGGGGTCGAACGCCACCTGCGCCCCGAACAGGCGATCCTCGGCCTCCGCTCCGAACTTGGCCTGTTTGCCAATCTGCGTCCGGCCAAGCTGTTCGCGGGGCTCGAGGATAGCTCGGCGCTCCGTCCCGAGGTCGCCTCGGCAATCGACTTGCTGATCGTTCGCGAGCTCAATGGCGACGTCTATTTCGGCGAGAAGGGCACGCGCACGACGGTGAACGGCGAGCGCGAGGGTTATGACATCATGTCGTACAGCGAAAGCGAAGTGCGGCGTATCGCCCATGTCGCTTTCCGCGCGGCGCAGGGACGACAGAAGCGGTTGTGCTCGGTCGACAAGGCGAATGTGCTCGAAACCTCGCAGCTGTGGCGCGATGTCGTGACCGAGGTCGCGGCCGACTATCCCGACGTCGCGCTCAGCCATATGTATGTCGACAATGCCGCGATGCAGCTGGTGCGCAATCCGGGGCAGTTCGATGTCGTCGTCACCGGCAACCTGTTCGGTGATATCCTGTCCGATCAGGCGTCGATGTGCGTCGGGTCGATCGGACTGCTCGCGTCGGCGTCGCTGAGCGAAGGCAAGCAGGGGCTGTACGAGCCGATCCACGGCAGCGCGCCCGATATTGCGGGCAACGGCGTTGCCAATCCGCTGGCAATGATCTTGTCGCTCGCGATGCTGCTGCGCCACTCGGGCGGCGATGAGGCGAGCGCGGCGCGGATCGAGGCGGGGGTCGCGAAGGTGCTCGCGGACGGGTGCCGCGGCGCGGATCTCGGGGGCAATATGGGAACGACGGCATTGGGCGATGCGGTCGTTGCAGCTTTGAACGGATAAGCGAATGAAGAAGACGACAGGCCTCGACCGGAACAAGACACGCAACTGGCATCCCGCGACGCAGGCCGTGCGCGGCGGCACATGGCGCAGCGAGCATGGCGAGACGTCGGAAGCACTCTTCCTGACCTCGGGCTATACCTATGACAGCGCCGAGGAAGTCGCGGCGCGTTTCGCCGGCGAAGAACAGGGCATGACCTATTCGCGCCTGCAGAATCCTACCGTGGCGATGCTCGAAGAGCGCATCGCGCTGATGGAAGGCGCCGAGGCGTGCCGCGCGCAGGCGACGGGCATGGCCGCGATGACCACCGCGCTGCTCTGCCAGCTGTCGGCGGGCGACCATATTGTCGCTGCAAAGGCCGCTTTCGGTTCGTGCCGATGGCTCGTCGACCATCTCTGCCCGCGTTTCGGGATCGAGACGACCGTCGTCGACGGGCGCGACAATGATGCGTGGGAAAAGGCGATCAAGGCGAACACCAAGGTCTTCTTCTTCGAAACCCCGGCGAACCCGACGATGGATATCGTCGACGTGAAGCATGTCTGTGCGCTCGCAAAGGCGCACGGGATCACGACCGTCGTCGACAATGCCTTTGCCACCGCCGTGCTCCAGCGCCCGATGGATTTCGGCGCCGACGTCGTCGCCTATTCGGCGACGAAGCTGATGGACGGGCAGGGGCGCGTCCTCGCGGGCGCGGTCTGCGGGACCGAAAAGTTCATCAACGACGTGTTGCTGCCGTTCCAGCGCAACACCGGGCCGAACCTGTCGCCCTTCAACGCATGGGTCGTGCTCAAAGGACTCGAAACGCTCGACCTTCGCGCGCGGCGCCAGTCGGAGAATGCGCTCGCGGTCGGCAAGGCGATCGAAAGTCGCGTCGCACGCATGCTCCACCCCGGGCTTGCGAGCCACCCGCAGCATAATCTGGCGATGAGCCAGATGGAGGCGTGCGGGCCGATTTTCTCCTTCGTCCTCGACGGCGGGCGCGAACAGGCGATGGCGCTGCTCAATGCGCTCGAACTCGTCGATATCTCGAACAATATCGGCGACTCGCGCAGCCTGTGCTGCCACCCGGCCTCGACGACCCACTATGGCGTCAGCGCCGAGGCGCGCGCCGATATGGGGGTCGTCGAGGGAATGCTGCGCATCAACATCGGGCTCGAGGACCCGCGCGACCTGATAGCCGATCTGGACCAGGCATTGACCAGGGTCGGGCTTTAATGGAATCTGGCGCCGCGATGCCCGACTCTTCCCTGATCACCTTCTTCCCCTTTGCGGCGACCACCGGGTCAATCACCG
>NZ_DASWTD010000060.1:0-5828 GCF_036402335.1 Sphingopyxis sp.
CCATGGCGGCATCGGATACTCGCGCCACAAGCCGTTCGAGCATATCTACCGCCACCACCGCCGCTATCGCATCACCGAAGGCGCCGAAGAAATCCAGATGCGAAAAGTCGCGGCTTACCTCTTCGGGTTCCTCGGGCCGCGGAAGGAGATGTTTTCCTGACGATCGCGGGCGCCCGTCAGTGGGCGGCGGTCTTCGACCAGATATTCATGATCGCCACGCCCGCGACGATCAGCGCCATGCCGACGATTGCGGGCGCATCGAGGCGCTGGCCCTGAAAGATCCACGCGACGGTGGCGATCAGCACGATGCCGACCCCCGACCAGATCGCATAGGCGACGCCGGTCGGGATGTCGCGCAGCGCCAGCGACAGGAAATAAAAGGCGACGCCATAGCCCGCCGCCATGATCAGCGAGGGGCCGAGATGGCGGAAACCGTCCGACTGTTTCAGGAACGATGTCGCGATCACTTCGGCGACGATCGCGATCCCCAGGTAGATATAATGCAACGCGTGCCCCCTAACGTTTGCGCACGAACTCGGCGCGCAGCACCAACCCCTTGATCCCGTCATGCCGGCAGTCGATTTCCTGATCGTCGCCGGTCAGGCGGATCGACTTGATCACGGTGCCGACCTTCAGCGTCTGCCCCGCGCCCTTGACCGTCAGGTCCTTGACCAGCACGACCGAGTCACCGTCGGCCAGCAGATTGCCGACCGCGTCGCGCACCTCGGGGCCCGCCGCCGCGGCGGCGGCGCGGTCGCGCGCGTCGCGCGCGGACAGCCATTCACCGCTCGCCTCGTCATAAACATAATCCTCGTCGTCGCTGATCATTCTCTTATCCCGGTTTGCGGAAACGCAACGCGAACTGGTCGGTCTTGCCGCGGATTTCCTTGTCGAAGACGTTTGCCGTACGCGGATCGTCGGTGCGTTTATAGAGGTCGCTTTCGGCCTCGAGCGTGAAGCCCGCCTTGGTCAGCGCGGCGACCACTGCCGCCTTGTCGATGCGGTGCAGGCTGTCGGACAATGTCGTGCCGCTGCCGTCGGCGGCGCTATGGTCGACGACGACGAGCGTCCCGCCCGGCTTCAGGGCCGCGAACAAGGCGGCGCTCGCCTTGTCGCCGGTCCCTTCGGGAAAAGGCTTGAGGTAGAGGTCGTGGAAATTCTGCACCGTGATGATCGTGTCGAGCGGTGTGGCGAACGCGGGCGCCGCGAACGGGCCGGCGACCGCGTCGACATTCGGATAGGCGGCATCGACGGCGGCCTGGTCGTCGCCATATTGTTTCTTGAAGGCGATGAACTCGGCGGGCTGGAAGGCGAACACGCGCCCGGCGGGGCCGACGGCGGCGGCGAGCAGCCGCGTCACATAACCGCCCCCCATCACGAAATCGCCGACCTGTTCGCCGGCGGCGATCTGGGCGAAGGCGAGCAGTTCGGCGGGCTTGCGTACGGCGTCGCGTTCGCGGTCGGCGGCGGGGCGCGCGGGATCGGCGAGCGCGGCGCCATAATCGGGCGTGGCGGGCTGCTGCGCCGCGAGCGGGGCGGACGCGGCGAGGAGAAGGGCAAGGGAAAGCGAGCGGAACATGATGGCGACTCCTGTTGCTTGACCTTGCCATCATAGCGTCTTGCCGCAGCCCCGGCGCGCTTATTTGCATCTCGCGATTTTGATGATAGGTTTCTTCGTGAAACTAAAAAATCGGGAGAGTGGACATGCATGATCTGGTGATTCGCGGTGGCACGGTCGTCGATGGTTCGGGCGGCGCGCCTTTCGTTGCCGACGTCGCGGTCGACGGCGATCGTATCGTTGCCGTTGGCGAAAATCTGGGACCCGCGCGCGAGGAAATCGACGCCGCGGGCAAGATCGTCACCCCCGGCTTCGTCGACGTCCACACCCATTATGACGGGCAGGCGACGTGGGATGCCGAAATGGCGCCGTCGAGCTGGCACGGCGTCACCACCGTCGTGATGGGCAATTGCGGCGTCGGCTTTGCCCCCGCCAGGCCCGACCGCCACGAATGGCTGATTTCGCTGATGGAAGGCGTCGAGGACATCCCCGGCACCGCGCTTGCCGAAGGCATGTCGTGGGACTGGGAGACCTTCCCCGAATATATGGACGCGCTCGAGAAACTGCCGCGCACCGTCGACGTCGCGTGCCACGTCCCGCACGGCGCCGTCCGCGCCTATGTGCTCGGCGACCGCGAAAAGCCCGGAGCGATCCCGACCGACGAAGATATCGCCGAAATGTCGCGGATCGTCGAAGAGGGGGTGCGGGCGGGTGCGCTCGGCTTCTCGACCAGCCGCACCGTGCTGCACAAGTCGGTCGACGGCGAACTCGTCCCCGGCACCACGGCGACCGCCGAGGAACTGATCGCCATCGGCCGCGCGATGGGGCGTGTCGGTTACGGCGTGTTCGAAATGGCGAGCGACATGAAGCGCGAGTGGAACGAGTTCCAGTGGATGGGCGATTTGAGCCGCGAAACCGGACTGCCAGTGACCTTCGCCGCGCTCCAGTCGATCGCGAAGGAACTGCCGCTCGAAGAGCAGATTTCAGAGATGCGGAAACAGAATGCGACCGGCGCGAACATCGTCGCGCAGATCGCGCTGCGCGGCAACGGCATCATCATGGCGTGGCAGGGGACGGTGCATCCGTTCCGCTTCAAGCCCGCGTGGAACGAGATCATCGACCTGCCGTGGACCGAGCAGCTCGCGAAGCTGAAGGACCCGGCGTTCAAGGCGCGGATGATCGAGGAGGCCAACGTCTGGCCCGAAAGCGACATCCTCGACTTCCTGAAGGTCGTCGCCGAAGGCTGGCCGGTCCATTTCGAGATGGACCCCGACTTCAACTATGAGCCCAAGATGGACGAGAGCATCATGGCGCGCGCGGTCGCGGCGGGCGTATCGCCGTCCGAATATGCCTATGACCTGCTGATGAAGGACGACGGCAAGGGCTTCATCTATTTCCCGATTTTGAACTACCGTGACGGCAACCTCAATTTCCTCGAGGATTTGCAGGCGGCGGGCGACACGGTGAACAGCCTGTCGGACGGCGGCGCGCATTGCGGCACGATCTGCGATGCCGCGTCGCCGACCTTCATGCTCCAGCATTGGGTGCGCGACCGTAAAGGCCATCGCATCGCGCTCGAACATGCGGTCAAGCGCCAGTGCCGCGATACGGCGCTGCTCTATGGGCTCGAGGATCGCGGCGTGCTCGCGCCGGGTTACCTTGCCGATTTGAACGTCATCGACATGGATGCGATCAAGCTCGGCAAGCCCTGGCTCGCCTTCGACCTTCCCGCCGGTGGCAAGCGCCTGCTGCAAAAGGCCGATGGTTATGTCGCGACGGTGAAGTCGGGCGTGGTGACGTTCCGGGACGGAGCGATGCAGGGGCCGACGCCAGGCGGCGTCATCCGCGGCCCGCAGCGCGTCGAAATGGCGATGGCGGCGGAATAATACCACCCTCTCTTCCCGTCATTGCGAGGAGCGAAGCGACAAAGCAATCCAGAGCGGCGCAGGCCGCTCTGGATTGCGTCGCTTCGCTCGCAATGACGCTTAGCCGAGAGCGGCCGCGGTCTTCTCCACATCGGCCGCGTTACAATAGGCGTGGAAGGATAACCGCATTACGCTCCCGCGGAAATCGGCGCGAAGCCGGTGGCGGTCGAGCGCCTCGGCGACGCGACTCTGGTCGGCGCCGGTCTCGATGCAGAGCGTTCCGCCGATCGCGCCCGTAGGCCAGCGCCACTGCGGCGTCTTCGTCTCGAGCGCGTCGCGCAGCATCGCCTGCAACGCGCGGTTGTGCGCGCGAACCGCATCGACCCCGATCGCCGCAATCTCCGCAATCCCGGCAGTCGACAGGATGAACGGCGCAACATCGGGGGTGCCGCCCCACCAGCGTCTTGCGTCGGAGGCATAACGGAAGTCGCGGATGTCCATCTCGAACGGCTTCTCATGGCTCCACCAGCCGCGCTCCATCGGATCGAGCGCGGTGCGGTCGTGCGGGGCGACCCAGAGCCACGCTGCGCCGGGTCCGCCGCACAGCCATTTGACGCTGGTTCCGAGCGCGGCATCGACGCCCCAGCCGGCGGGCGTCGCCGGCACCACGCCGACCGACTGCGCGCAGTCGGCGATGCAGCGCGCGCCCGCCGCCTTCGCCGCTGCGGCAACCGCGGCCATGTCGGTGAGCGCGCCGCTGTTCGAGCTGACATGCATCGCGATGACCAGCGCGACGTCGTCGCCGAGCGCTGCGGCCCAATTCGCCGGATCGCGGACGTCGGCATCGTCGGGCAGGTAGCGCGTCTTCCATCCCGCCGCGGCGAGCCCGCTCGCGAGATAGCCGATCGTCGGAAAGGCGCTCGGCGCGAGCAGGATCGTGCGCCGGTCGGTCGCTTGCCCGAGCGCCGAGATGTAGCGCGACAGGCCTGCGGTGACGTTCGTTGCGGGGCAGAGGTCGCGCGCCTCGACACCGATGAGCCCCGCCAGTGCCGCGCGCCATTCGTCGATCGCATCCAGCCAGTGCGGCCACGCCTCGCCCGTCTCACGCCAGGGTACCAGCAGCTTGTCGCGGAGCAACGCCTCCGCCGCACGCGGCTGGCAGCCGACGCTGTGGCTTTTGAGATAGATGGCATCGGGTGGCAGGTAGAAGCGGTCGCGGGTCGCCTCCGGAAGCAGCGCCCCGTTCACAGCCCGCTGCCGTGCCCGGCGGCCGAATGGCCGCTGATGCTGTCGCGCTTGACCCCATATTCGGCGCCCCAGCGGTCGGTCATCTCGGCGCGAATGTCCCAGAGATCGGGGAAGAAGCGGTGCCGCGTCCCCGCGTTGAGCAATTCGACCGGGCGCCCCTTCAGCGACTTCGACCCCATGCCGATCGACCGGTGGATGAGGTAGATGTGGAGCGCGCGGAAGATCTGGAACTGCTCGTCGAACTCGATCAGCGCTTCCGCGACCATATAGGCTTCGTCATGCGTGTAGCCGGTATCGTAGACATCGGCGACGCTGCGCCCGGCGGGGTCCAGATAGGCGGCCTTGTAGCGCGCCCAGAGCGGCTGCGGCAGGGTCAGCAGCAACTGGAAACCGGGACTTTCCTGCCCTGATCCGTTGCCAAGCTGGAGGCGGATCGACTGATAGTCGAACGGGCTCATCGTTTCGAGCAGTGAAAGCTGGCTCGTCATCAATCGCATGATGCGGTTGACGCGGTCGAACAGCGTGAGGACGCGCATCGTCTCGCCCGCCGCCATATGGCCGTCGATTTCGCCGAGGGTGAAGGCGATCAGCTTCATCCAGAGCTCCTCGACCTGATGGACGATCTGGAACTGGAGTTCGTCGGGGGTGCAGATGTCGGCGAGCGGTTTCTGGCATTCGAGCAGGCGGTCGACCGCGAGATAGACGCCATAGTCCTTCATGTCGGGGGTTTCGATGCGGCGGTGGAGGTCGTTCTTGTCGAGCATGGTCTGCTCCTTCTGGCTTTGGGACACGGATGGTGGGCGGCGCCAAACTGCGCCAGTACCTATCCGCGCGGCGCCACACCCGCGGGCGGCCGCCGCGGCGAGCCTGCCTGACCGAGCCACAGGAGAGGCACGCCGCCGCTCATGGCGCCAGCAGGTCCGCAGGCAGCGTCGGTTCGCCTAGGATCAGCGCCATGCGCCGCCAGATTTCGTCGCGGTCGGGGTTGCCGCGCTCGATGAAGCCGCGGACGATCTCCTCGCCGAGACCATAGTTGATGACATAGCTGCGATATTTGTCGGTGAAGGCGGTCATCTGTTCGGCGCGCGCGGGCGAGACGAGCAGATATTTCTGCGTGAGTGCCAGCGCCGTGGGGCGATCGATCTGGCCGTCGAGAT
>NZ_DASWTD010000061.1:0-17436 GCF_036402335.1 Sphingopyxis sp.
TGCAAGGTGCAGCCGCATTGGGGCGTCGTGAACGGCGCGGTACGTGGCGCGCTGGCCGAAATCAGCCTCGCGAGCCTGTCCGTTGCACCGAAAACTCCCTTTCCGATTCCGGCGATGGCCGGCGACGAGATCAGATTATGACCGATAACACCGAACTCCCCGTCAAGGACCAGGCCGCGCACGATGCCGCGGCGAAGGTGGCCGATTATGAGCATGGCTGGTCCTCCGCCATCGAGACCGACTTCGCGCCCAAGGGGCTGACCGAAGACACCGTCCGCTTCATCAGCGCGAAGAAGAACGAGCCCGAATGGATGCTCGACTGGCGACTGAAGGCGTTTCGCCACTGGCAGACGATGGAGACTCCCGACTGGGCGAAGCTCAACGTGCCGCCGATCGACTATCAGGACGCCTATTATTACGCAGCGCCCAAGGCGAAGCCGAAGCTCTCCAGCCTCGACGAGGTCGATCCCGAGATCCTCGAGGTCTACAAGAAGCTCGGCATCCCGATCGAGGAGCAGAAGGTACTCGCCGGGGTCGAGGGCGCGCGCAAGGTCGCGGTCGACGCGGTGTTCGACAGCGTCAGCGTCGCGACGACCTTCCGTGAGGAGTTGAAGCGCGCGGGCGTGATCTTCCTGTCGATCAGCGAGGCGATCCGCGAATATCCCGAGCTGGTGAAGAAGTGGCTCGGCAAGGTCGTGCCGATGCACGACAATTATTTCGCGACCTTGAACTGCGCGGTCTTCTCCGACGGGACGTTCGTTTACGTGCCCGAGGGCGTGCGCTGCCCGATGGAGCTCAGCACCTATTTCCGCATCAACGCCGAGAATACGGGGCAGTTCGAGCGCACGCTGATCGTCGCCGACAAGGGCGCGTACGTCTCTTACCTCGAAGGCTGCACCGCGCCGATGCGCGACGAGAACCAGCTCCACGCCGCGGTCGTCGAACTGGTCGCGCTCGACGATGCCGAGATCAAATATTCGACGGTGCAGAACTGGTACCCCGGCAATGCCGAGGGGCTTGGCGGCATCTATAATTTCGTGACGAAGCGCGCGCTGTGCCAGGGCAAGCGCAGCAAGGTGTCGTGGACGCAGGTCGAAACCGGCTCCGCGATCACATGGAAATATCCGAGCTGCGTGCTCAACGGCGACGACAGCGTCGGCGAATTTTATTCGGTCGCGGTCACCAACAATTTCCAGCAGGCCGACACCGGCACCAAGATGATCCACAATGGCAAGCGCACGCGCTCGACCATCGTTTCGAAGGGGATCAGTGCGGGCAAGTCGAACAACACCTATCGCGGCATCGTGCGGGTGGCGCCGAACGCCGAGGGCGTGCGCAACTTCACCCAGTGCGACAGCCTGCTTCTGGGCAGTAGCTGCGGCGCGCACACCGTCCCCTATATCGAGGTCCGCAACCCGACCGCGACCGTCGAGCATGAAGCGACGACGAGCAAGATCAGCGACGACCAGCTCTTCTACGCGATGCAGCGCGGGCTGGGGCAGGAGGAGGCGGTGGCGCTGATCGTCAATGGCTTTGCCAAGGAAGTGCTGCAGCAACTGCCGATGGAGTTTGCGGTCGAGGCGCAGAAGCTGCTGGGAATCAGCCTTGAGGGGAGCGTGGGGTGACGGCCACCTATCACCTCATGGCGGTAACCGGGCCCGTGCTTGCGCGCGAAGAAGACGCCAACGATTTTCTGTCGGAGGCCTGGGCGAACGACGCGGCATGGCTGGCGGTGCCGCGCGAGCGGCTGGCACCCGATTTCTTCCGCCTGTCGACGCGATTGCTCGGCTCGGTCGCGCAGAAGTTCCAGAATTATAATGTTGGCCTGGCCATCCTCGGCGATTTCGAAAGTGAAGTGGCGGAAAGCGCCGCCTTTCGCGATTTCGTCCGCGAGACCAACCAGCGCCGCGCGCTGTGGTTCGTGGCGAATGAAACCCAGCTTCAGGAAAAGCTGGGTGCGGAGACCGCGGCATGATCTGCACGGTCCGCGATCAGGCAAAGCGGTTGGGCACCCCTCCCCTTCAGGGGAGGGGCCGGGGGTGGGGTCTATCGGCATCCACCATCGAAGAGTTGCAAGCCCGCGCTCGCAAAATGCGGAACAATCCGACCGAACCGGAAAAGCGGCTGTGGCGGCATTTGTCGAATGGGCAGCTCGATGGGTATAAGTTTCGTCGCCAGCAAGTGATCGGACGGTTTATCGCCGATTTCGTTTGCGCTTCCGTCGAGCTGATCGTCGAAGTTGATGGCGATACGCACGAGGAGACTAAAGATCGCGCTCGTGATGCAGCGCTGTCGGAGCATGGGTTTCGCACGATTCATGTCACCAATCATGACGTGATGACCAATATGCACGGTGTGCTCCAGTTTATCGGCGAGACCTTGCGTCAGGCCGATAGACCCCACCCCAACCCCTCCCCTGAAGGGGAGGGGCTTGATGCGGTCGAAGCGGAGAAATTGCTGGGGATCGGCCTTGAGGGGAGCGTGGGGTGATGGCGCACAACGAACGCCTCGCGCTGCTACTTGAGCGAAACAACCGACGCAGAAATAGCGACCAGTTGCGAGACCGGCTGAAGAATTTTGGCGTCCTAGCTAGGCTCGGCAGCGAAGACGACCTGCGACGGATGCAATCATCCGTGACAGATGAGCCGGTGGAACGCCTCTACCCGACCGATTGGTCCAGCGTTCTGGAAAAGTTGCGAGCGCATCTCGGAGGCAACCAAAATCCCGTTATGCTCGCGCCGTATAACAAGGATCAGTTTGGCGTCGTTTTCGTTAACCCGACAGCTCTTTTGGAAGCCTTGAGCCGCAATCCTCTCGTACTCGATATCGATGGTTTTTGGATCGCCGGTTCATTTGGAACGAGTTGCGTGGATTTCGACGAAGCGGACCTCGCTGCTGATATTTGGTGGACCCTCTATCCCCCGATTCAAGAAGAAACGAAAAATGCTCAAAATTGAAAATCTCCACGCCACCGTCGCCGACAAGCCGATCCTGAAGGGCCTGTCGCTCGCCATCAACGCGGGCGAAATCCATGCGATCATGGGCCCCAACGGCGCAGGCAAGTCGACGCTCTCCTATGTCCTCGGCGGGCGGCCGGGCTATGAGGTGACCGACGGGTCGGCGACGTTCGACGGGCAGGACCTGCTCGACATGGACCCGCACGAGCGCGCCGCTGCCGGCCTGTTCCTCGGCTTCCAGTATCCGGTCGAAATTCCCGGCGTGTCGAACGTCCAGTTCCTGCGCGAAAGCCTGAACGCCCAGCGCAAGGCGCGCGGCGAGGAGCCGCTGTCGGGCGGCGATTTCCTGAAGCTCGCGCGCGAGAAGGCGGGGCTGCTCAAGATGGACATGGACATGCTCAAGCGCCCGGTGAACGTCGGCTTTTCGGGCGGCGAGAAGAAGCGCAACGAGATGGTGCAGATGGGCATCCTCGACCCCAAGCTCGCGATCCTCGACGAGACCGACAGCGGCCTCGACATCGACGCGCTGCGCATCGTCGGCGACGGGATCAATGCGATCATGCGGCGCCCCGACAAGGCGGTGCTGCTGATCACCCATTACCAGCGCCTGCTCGACTATGTGCAGCCCGATTTCGTCCACGTCCTCGCGGGCGGACGGATCGTCAAGTCGGGCGGCCCCGAGCTGGCGCGTGAGCTCGAAGAACATGGCTATGCGGAGATCGCGGCGTGATCCTTGCCTTCGCCCTTTTGACGATTGCACAGGCGCCCGAGCCGGTGCCGACCGACGAGGAAATCGTCGTGATCGCGCAGAAGCTGGGAAGCCTTTCGGTCATCGTCGGCCGCGACGCCAAGGGTCGTTACCATTGCGACCTCAGCGAAAGCAGCGGCAACGCACGGCTCGACGCGCAGCTCTGCAAGACGAGCGCGACCTGTGTGAAGAAGGGCGCATCGAACCAGGCCGAAGTGAAGGCCTGCATCGACAAGCGCAAATCGACTTTGCTCGCGGACTTCCGCCGCTTATGGGCGGAGCGCAGGCCATGACTGCCCTCCCTACCCGGCGTGACGAAGCGTGGCGCTATAGCGATATCGATGCGGTGACCGCGGCGTGGCCGCTGCCTGCGCCCGAGAGCATCATTGTGCCGGCGGGCGGCGACTTCAAACGTGCGATTGTGCAGGACGAAGGCGCGATCCGCCAGATCGAGCTGGTGCTCGGCAAGGGCGCAACCGCGTCGCTGCACGTGCTGAATGTCGGCGGGTCCTATGGCCGTATCGAACTTGCGGTGACGCTGCACGAAGGCGCCGACTTCTCCCTCGGCGCGGCACAGATCGGCGGCGGTACGCAGAATCTCGAGATCGTCACCACGGTCACCCACGCCGAACCCGGCGCGACATCGCGGCAGGTCGTGCGATCGGTGCTCGGCGATACCGCCACCGCCACCTATCTCGGCAAGGTCGCCGTCGCGCGCGATGCGCAGCAGACCGACAGCGAGCAGGATGTGAAGGCGATGCTGCTCGACCGCAGCGCAACTGCCAATGCCAAGCCCGAACTCGAAATCTTCGCCGACGATGTCAAATGCGCGCATGGCTGCGCGATCGGCGAGCTCGACGCGATGGCGCTCTATTATCTCCAGTCGCGCGGGCTGCCGCCTGGCGAGGCGAAGAAGCTGATGCTGCAGGCGTTCGTCGCCGGCGTGTTCGATGGCGCCGAGGATGAGGAAAAGCTGCAGGCGCTCGCGCTTGCGAAATTGGGAGAGCTGGTGTGACCAACCTCCCTTCCCCGTTCGCATCGAGCGAAGTCGAGACACCGGGCGTGCGTGCAACGCCGATGGGCATCTCGACTTCGCTCGATGCGAACGGAATTAGGGGTCAGTTCCCCGGCCTGACGCCGGGCTGGCACTATCTCGACACCGCCGCCACCGCGCAGAAGCCGCAGGCGGTGATCGACGCAACCGTGAACGCGATGGGCCGCGACTATGCGACGGTGCACCGCGGCGTCTACGCGCGTTCGGCCGACATGACGCTCGCCTATGAGGCGGCGCGGCGGCGGATCGCGGCATTTATCGGCGCAAAGGAAGAGCAGATCGCCTTCGTGCGCGGCGCGACCGAGGCGATCAACCTTGTCGCTTATTCGCACCCGAAGAAGGGGCGCGTGCTGCTCTCCACGCTCGAGCATCACAGCAATATCGTGCCGTGGCAGCTTGCGGGCTGGCAGGTCGATGTCTGCCCGCTGACGGCGGACGGCTGCATCGATCTCGCCGCCGCCGAAAAGCTGCTGACGAGCGAACATACGATGGTTTCCTTCGCGCATGTCTCGAACGTGCTCGGCAGCCCGCTCGACGTCGCGCGCGCGGCGGAGCTGGCTCACCGTGTCGGTGCCGAGTTGCTGATCGACGGCTGTCAGGCCGTGCCGCGACTGCCGGTCGATGTCGCGGCGCTTGGCTGCGACTATTATGCCTTCTCGGGCCACAAGCTCTATGGCCCCACCGGCATCGGCGTTTTGTGGAGCGACAAGCTCGATACGCTGCCTCCGTGGCAGGGCGGCGGGTCGATGATCGACCGCGTGACCTTTGCGAAGACGACCTATGCCCCCGCGCCGACGCGTTTCGAGGCCGGCACGCCCGCGATTATCGAGGCGATCGGGCTCGCGGCGGCGGTCGACTATGTCGAGGCGATCGGCATCGATGCGATCCACGCGCATGAGTGTGCGCTCGTCGGCACGCTGCGCGAGGCGCTCGCGCGAAAGAACAGCATCACCTTGTTCGGCCCTGAAAACAGTTCCGGAATTGTGAGTTTCGCGATGGCGGGGGTTCATCCGCACGACATCGGCACTATCTTGGACGAAAGCGGGGTCGCGATCCGCGCCGGGCACCATTGCGCACAGCCGTTGATGGAGCATCTGGGCGTCGCCGCGACCGCGCGCGCGAGTTTTGGCGTTTACAGCAATGACGACGATGTGGCGGCGCTGATCGATGGCCTCGCCCGCGTCGAGAGGATTTTCGGATGAGCGAGGACCGGATAATCAAGGTCGAGGAAGTCACGAGCGTCGAAGCACCGCCGAAGGCACGCGTCGAGGATGTCGAGACCGCGCCCGCGAAGCTGGAACGCAAGCGCGACTATCTGGAAGGCTTCCTCGCCGCGAAACCCGCGACGGTCGAGCCCGACGCGGTCGGCGGCGATCTGTACGAGGCCGTGGTGAGCGCGCTCAAGGATATCTTCGACCCCGAAATTCCGGTGAACATCTACGACCTCGGCCTGATCTACAATGTCGAGATCGACGAGGGACATGTGCTCGTCACGATGACGCTGACCACCCCGCACTGCCCCGTCGCAGAGTCGATGCCGGCAGAGGTTGAACTCCGCGTCGGCGCGGTTCCGGGAGTCGGCGATGCCGAGGTCAACCTCGTCTGGGATCCGCCATGGTCGCCGCAGAATATGAGCGACGAAGCGCGCCTCGAACTGGGAATGCTCTGATGACCGAGACGAAAACCCGTGCGCGCCCCGCCGCCGTCGCCCTGACCGCAAACGCCGAGGAACGCATCGCGAAGCTGATGGCATCGGCGCCCGAAGGCGCGATCGGGGTTCGCCTGTCGACGCCGCGCCGCGGCTGCTCGGGGCTCGCCTATTCGGTCGACTATGTCACCGAAGAGGTGAAGTTCGACGAGAAGATCGAAACCCCGGGCGGGGTGTTTTACATCGACGGCGCGTCGGTGCTGTACCTGATCGGCAGCACGATGGACTGGGTCGAGGATGATTTCGCCGCCGGCTTCGTGTTCGAAAATCCGAACGCCAAGGGCGCCTGCGGCTGCGGCGAGAGCTTCACGGTCTAGGCGCTTTTCGACGCGAAATATGCTATGATCCCCGCTTCAGGGGAGCTTTGCCATGACGCGCGCTTTCTATCTGGCCTATGCCGGTATCGCTTACGCGATTTTCCTTGCGGTATTCCTGTATCTTATCGCCTTCACCGGCAACCTGCCCGGCGCACCGCTGACCGTCGATCGCGGTCCGGAGTCGCCGCCGGGGCTTGCCCTTCCCGTAAACCTTGCGCTGATCGCACTGTTCGGATTGCAGCATAGCGTGATGGCGCGGCCCGCGTTCAAGGCGGGCTGGACGCGTCTTGTCCCGCCGCCGATCGAACGCGCGACCTTTGTGATGATGACGAACCTCGTGCTCGTGATCCTGTTCCTCGGGTGGCATCCGATGACGGCGCCGGTCTGGACGGTCGATCATCCGGCGGGCGCCGCCGTGCTGTGGGGGCTGTTCGGGCTCGGCTGGGTGATTGTGCTCGTGAGCACCTTTCTGATCAACCACTTCGAACTGTTCGGGCTGCAGCAGGCGTGGTTCGCATGGCGCGCGCGGAACAACGCAAAGCCGGTTTTACACCAGCCCTTTTTCTACAAGCTAGTCCGGCATCCGCTTTATGCCGGCTTCTTCCTCGCCTTCTGGGCAACCCCCGCGATGACGGCGGGGCACCTGCTGCTCGCGAGCGGCCTGTCGGTCTATATGCTGATCGCGATCCGGCTGGAGGAGCGCAACCTCGTCGATGCGTTCGGCGCCGACTATCTCGCCTATCGCAAGACGACGCCGATGCTTGTTCCCGGCACCCGCGGGCGCGCCTAGCGACAGACCGACCAGCCTGCCCTCCGCGCCGCCATGTCGAGGTGGAAATGGTCGGCATGTGCACGGTTATAGTCAGGCGACAGAACGGTGCTGAACAACCCGCACGATCCGTCGCGGACCGCGTGGAGGAATTCGCTGCGCCTGTCGCCCGGCGCCCAGTCGTTGATCAATGTCATGCGCGTGCCGTCGGCAAGGATGAAAGCCGAGATGTCGATCGCATTGGCGGTCGAATGCTCGCTTTGCGCCTGCCCTCCCGCAATCTTGCGACAATTATAGCTACCGAGATTTTCCAGCGCGACGACCTTCTGCCCGAAATGCCTCTGCGCGAGCGGCTGGACGACGTCGCGGTTCCACAGCGCCATGGCAGCGGTGACCGCGCACCCCGGCGCGGCATTCGCGGGGCGCATCGTCGGCACGAAGCGGTCGCCGGTCAGGATCATGCGCTGGCTCGCACGGCAGGTGCCATTACCGACCGCCGGCCGGCGCAGATATCCGGCCCCCGCGCGATCGAATACGGCGAAGCAGGCGGCATCGTCGCGTGCGAGCGCGACCAGCTTGCTCTCGGTCGCCCAGCCCTGTGGATGCGCAAGTTCGAAGCGCGCGCGCGGAATATGCTCGGGATGCGCGCGCACCCACTGCATGCCGAGGATCGCGCCGATGGTCAGCAACACCGCAACGGCGAACCAGGTCAGATAGGGTCGGAGCATTTTCATATTGGCCGTCTCCGGTGCCGGAAATTACCGCTTGTTGAAAGCGCTTTGCGGCTCGATAGCGTTCCGGGTGGCGAAACGTTCGATCCTGATCGTCGGCGGTGGCACCGCGGGATGGCTGACCGCGGCCTATCTCGCGCGCTTTTTCGACCTGCCACGCAACCCGCGCCTGTCGATCACCTTGCTGGCGTCGGACGAGATCGGCAGCATCGGGGTCGGCGAAGGCGCGTTTCCGACGATCCGGAACACACTGCAGTTCATCGGCATCGACGAGAGCGAGTTCGTGCGGTCGACGTCGGCGACGTTCAAGCAGGGGATCCGCTTCGACGACTGGGTGCGCACACCGCCGCAAGGACAGTCGAGCCATTATCTGCATCCGTTCGAGGCGCCCTATCACGGCGACGGCCATAGCCTCATTTCATACTGGCTGCTGCAAGACGAAAAGACGCGGCGGCCGTTTGCCGAGGCGATGACGATCCAGAACCGCGTCGCCGAGGCGCGGCGCGCGCCGAAACGCCCCGGCGAGGGCGAATTTACCGGGCCGTTGAACTATGCCTATCATTTCGACGCGGCACGGCTCGCCGGGGTCTTGTCGGCGCAAGCATCGATGCTGGGGGTCGAACATCTGCGTGGCACGCTGACCGGCGTCGGTCTCGATTCCCAAAGCGGCGCGATCGACCATGTCGTGACGGCCGAGCATGGGACGCTGGCGGCCGAACTCTACATCGACTGTTCGGGTTTCCGCGCCGAGCTGATCGGCGGCGCGCTGCAATCGCCGTTCAAGGGCGTGAAGCACCAGCTGTTCACCGACCGCGCACTTGCGTGCAAGCTGCCCTATGACCGCCCCGACGTTCCCATCGAAAGCTACACGATCGCCGCCGCGCACGAGGCGGGGTGGACGTGGGACATCGGCCTCGCAGGTGCGCGCGGCATCGGTTGCGTCTATTCGAGCGATCATCTGAGCGACGAGCGCGCGGCCGACATCCTTGCGACCTACACCGGCGGACGCAGCCATGACGTCAATGTCCGGTCGATCCCGTTCGAGGCGGGCTATCGTCCCGCGTCATGGATCAGGAATTGCGTCGCGGTGGGATTGTCGGGCGGCTTCCTCGAGCCGCTTGAATCGACGGGGCTCGTGATGATCGAGACCGCGGCGGCGATGATTGCCGAGATGTTTCCGCTGAACGGACCGGCCGGCGCACCGGCCCGACGCTTCAACGAACTGATGGCGGCGCGCTACGACAACATAATCAATTTCCTGAAGCTCCATTATTGCCTCAGCCAGCGCAGCGAAACCTTCTGGCGTGACAATGGCGATCCGGCATCGATCCCCGACCGGCTCAAGGAACTGCTCGAGGAATGGCGCTATCGCCCGCCGGGGCGCTTCGACTTCATCCTCGACCTCGAAAGCTTCGCCTACTTCAATTATCAGTACATCCTGTACGGCATGGAATATCGTACCGACCTGTCACCGGTCCGCGAGGAATTCCCCGACACGGCCGAGGCCGAGCGCATCTTTGCGCGGATCAAGAGCTTTGGCGACCGCGCCGCGAGCGAACTCCCCGCGCACCGCGCGATGATCGACCAGATCAACGCCGGCGGCGCCTTCGCCTGATCCCGAAAATGGCCCCGCTCCGGCGAGCCGGAGCGGGGAGTCTGGGAGTTCGTCAGGCGGGCTTGGCCGCCAGTTCGCCGTGGGGCTCCGCCTCGTCGGGTCCCTCGGTACCGAGTTGTCCCAGTTCGCCCGTCTCGCGCGCCTTGCGCCCATAGACGATCTCGAACAGCGGCCCCGCCATCACCGTCGTGACGATCGCCATCAGCACCATGATCGCAAAGAGCGTCGGACCGATGATGCCCTTTTGCAGCCCGATGTTGATGATGATGAGTTCCATCAGCCCGCGCGCGTTCATCAATGCGCCGATCCCCATCGCGGTGCGATTGTCCTCGCCCGCGAGCCGCGCCGCGAGCCAGCAGGCGCCGAACTTCGCGGCGATCGAGACGAGCAATATGCCGGTTGCGATGGCGAGCAGCGTCAGGCTGTTCACCGTCGTGAGCTGGGTGTTGAGACCCGAATAGGTGAAGAACATCGGCAACAGGAAGACGACCGTCATCGGCTCGATCTTCTTCCTGATCTCTTCGGTCAAGAGGCCGCGCGGCATGCATGCACCGAGCAGGAAGCCGCCGAACACCGCATGGATACCGACCGCGTCCATGAAGAAGGCCGATATGGCATAGAGCATCAGGACGATGGCGAGCAGCGTGTGGGTGAGTTCGCCCTTTGCCTCGACCGCGCGGCCGAGCGGGATGAGCAGCTTGCGCCCGACGAAGAACATGAAGAGCGCGAAGCTGATCCCGCCGACGATCGCGAGCAGCGCGACGCCGGGCCCGGCACCGAAGGTCGCGAGCACGATCGCGAGCACGCACCACGAAACGGCGTCGTCGAACGCGCCCGCGGTCAATGTCAGCGTCCCGAGCGAGGTGTTGGCAAGCCCGCGTTCGTTGATGATGCGCGCCAGCATCGGGAAGGCGGTCAGGGCGATGCACGCGCCCAGAAAGAGCGTTGCGCCACCTTGTCCCAGTCCCTCGGTGAACAGCCCCGGAATATCGAGCAGGAAGGGCGTAATGAGCGCGGCGAAAAGAAAGGGCGCGACAATGCCGGCGGCCGACACCCCGACCGCGCTTTTCGCCTTCGACTGGAAATGATCGAGGCGCAGCGTCGTGCCGACGAGGAACATGTAGAGGCCGACGCCGAATTGCGCGCCGACATAGAGGATGTTGCGCGTTTCCTTGGGGAATAGCGCGGCCTGAAACTCGGGAAAGAAGAGGCCGAAAAGCGAGGGGCCGAGCACGACGCCCGCGATCATTTCGCCGACCACCTGCGGTTGGCCCATGAACCGGTTCGCCATCCATCCGACGACGCGGCAGACGAGGAGGATCACGGCGATCTGGAGAAAGAAATGGATGCTGTAGTCGCTGGGCGCATAGCTTTGCGCCGCGTCGACCGCCGGGCCATGCGCGCCGAGCACATCGCCGATAGCGCGGACCAATTCATGGAACATATTGGATACCAATTTCCCTCTCCCACCGAGGCGCCACGAATTGAAATTCGTCGCTAATCGCCCGTTCCCGGCATCAGGAGACATGAAAGCCGCACCAGCGCAATGCCGTGCCTGCGATTGGGCGCGCCCGCAGCGTCGATTTCCGGTTCACACATCATTTTTGTTGCGGGGCGGTCACAGTGTAGTAACATACCTACATGTGAACGATCACAATATGCTTTGATTTTAGCATCGGCGAGGGGTGGTCATGAAGCGCGTCACGAGCCGCGAACTCAATCAGGATGTCAGCCGCGCGAAGCGATTCGCGCTCGTCGAACCGGTGTTCGTCACCGACCGCGGGCGCCCCACCCATGTCCTGATCAGCATCGACGCCTGGCGGCAATTGAGCGGCGAGCGCGAGACGATGGCGCAGTTGCTCTCTACGCGGCCCGGCGACATCGCGCTCGACCGCGCGTGTCTGCGCAAGGCACTGGACGGGGGCGGCTGATGTTCCTGCTCGATGCCGAAATCCTCTTCGACCTGCGCCACGCACGAACCGACGGCGACGACGCGGCACTCGCCGGATGGGCGCAGCGCACGTCGCGCCAGTCGATGTTCCTGTCGGCGCTGTCGCTCGTCGAGTTGGAGAATGCCGCCGCACTGGCGGCGAAACAGGGCAAGGCAGCAGGCGCGGCGTGGCGCGACTGGATCGACGGCCAATTGCTGCCCGCGTTCGCAGGGCGTGTCTTGCCGATCGATCTCGCCATCGCGCGACGGCGCGCGACACTGCCGCTCGACCAGGACCGCAATGCCCTGCTCGCCGCAACCGCGCTCGAACATGGGCTGACATTGGTCACCTATCGCGCCGCCACATTCCGCGGCGCGCGGGTCAAGCTGTTCGATCCCAGCCGCGCTGCGCCCGACGCGGACGAAGGCGGCGACTGGCGCGAAGCGACGCGCGAGCGATCGCCGTGGATCCGCAGCCTGTTTATCCGGGGGTGAGGCCAGGTTGCCTCGGTCTGGCCCGGCATAACCATAAATAAGAGGGGCGGCCCGTTAAGGTGCCGCCCCAGTTAGTGGATCCGTCGGGGGAGAGGGAGAGACGGTCCGGAGATTGGTGTGTCAGGGTGCTTGGCGCCCCGCCTTAGCGGGAGGCCATCTTGCTGTCGGCTTCGACTTCCGCGACGCCGGCGATCTTCAGCGCGGCGCGGAACTGCTTGGCGGCGGCACGTTCGTTGCCCGCTTCGCACAGCTTCTTGCCGGTCGAAACAAAGCGCTTGGCGCTCGACTGCTTGGCACCTTCGACGCCGCCGGCGGCGACATGGGCCTGTTCGGCCAGACCGGCGCAACGATAATCGCTGGCCGACTGGGCGTAAGCGGGGCTTGCGGTTGCCATCAGGCCGGTGAATGCGAGCGCCGAAGCGGCGACAATCGCGAAAGCGGCGGGAAAGCGGCGATAAGAGGAGAGCTGATAGGCCATGGGAGAGGTTCCTTTCGTTTCGTTGTGCAACCTTTATAGGTGCGCTTGCGCACTTAGATAATCCTCTATAATCTGCAAGTGCCTTGAAGCAGGATTTAACAATCCCCCATGGGGTGCTCGACGGGATCGAAGCTTTCCTGCGTGTCGCGGAAAGGCGGAGCTTTTCCGCCGCAGCGGCCGACCTTGGCGTCTCGCCCTCGGCGATCAGCCAGACGATCAAGGGCCTCGAAGCCCGTGTCGGCGCACCATTGTTCATGCGCACCACCCGCAGCGTCGGCCTGACCCAGGCGGGCGAGATGTTCCTCGAGCGCGCCGCGCCTGCCTATGCCGGGCTTGGCGACGCCTATGAAGCCGCGCGCAACCTCGGCAACCGGCCCGCGGGCCGGCTGCGTATCAACCTGATGCGCGGCGCGGTACAGCCTTTGTTCGAACCGATCATCGCGGGCTTTTGCGAAACCTATCCCGATATCGAACTCGAAATCTATGCCGAGGACGCGCTTGCCGATCTCAGCGCCGGCGGTTTCGACGCCGGCGTGCGGATGGGCGAATCGCTCGACGCCGATGTGATCGCCGTTCGCCTGACCGGGCCCTTTCGTTTCGTCGCGGTCGCCACCCCGGGCTATCTGGCGAAGCACGGCCGGCCGGAGAATCCCGACGAACTGCGCAATCATCGCTGCGTGCGCATGCGGATGGGAAGCGGCGCGCTGATGCCCTGGACATTCGAGAAGGGAAATCGCGAAATCGAGGTCGGGGTGACCGGGCCGGTGATCGTCAACGACTTCACCGCGATGATGGTCGCGGTGCGCGCCGGGGTCGCGATGGGCATGACCGCCGAGCCGGTGGTCAAGGCACAGGTCGCCGCGGGCGAGCTCGAACTCGTGCTCGCCGACCAGGCGTGCTCGACCTCGGGGCTGTTCCTCTATTACCCCAGCCGCAAGCAGGTGATGCCGAAACTCCGCGCATTCATTGATTATGTGCGCGATTATCTGCCCGACGACGTCACCGGCTGACCCCGATCGGCGCGGTTCGACTGGGGGTTCGGCTGGGCGCGGAAACAAATCCCTTGGCCGCCAGCAGAAAAATTGGGCTGGCGCGGAGAGCGGAATCCCGGCAGCAGGTTGTCAATCAAAAGGGTTGGGATGAAACATGACTGAACTTGCGGCCATCGACTTTACCGCGCTCCTGCCGTTCATCCTGATCGGCTTTGCCGCGCAACTCGTCGACGGCGCGCTGGGCATGGCCTTCGGCGTCATTTGCAACACCTTGCTCGTCGCGGTGCTGGGCGTCCCGCCCGCGATCGCCTCGGCGCGCATCCATGTCGTCGAGATATTCACGACCGGCGCATCGGGATTGAGCCATCTGTTCCATCGCAACATAGACTGGCCGCTGTTTTTCCGGCTGCTGATCCCCGGTGTGGTCGGCGGGGTGCTTGGTGCCTATGTGCTCACCTCGCTCCACGCCGACGTGGTGAAGCCCTTCGTGCTCGGCTATCTGGTGCTGATCGGCGTGTGGTTGCTCGTCCGCGGCCTCCTCTATCCGCCCAAGATCGCCAAACCCAAGGTCGTGGCCCCGCTCGCGGTGGTCGGCGGTTTCCTCGATGCCGCCGGCGGGGGCGGCTGGGGACCGGTCGTCACGTCCAACCTGCTCGTCCAGGGCGGCGAGCCGCGCAAGGTCGTCGGTACGGTCAACAGCGTTGAATTTTTCCTCGCCGTGTCGGTCTCGATCGCCTTCATCTGGAATCTCGGCTTCGAAGAGATTCTGGGCCCGACGCTCGGGCTGATCATCGGCGGCGTCGCGGCGGCCCCGCTCGGCGCGATGATGGCCAAGCGTTTTTCGCCCAAGGTCATGCTCGTCCTGGTCGGTGTCGTGTTGACCGCAACCAGCGCCTTCGGCCTCTATCGCGCGCTGATTTGATAGCCTGGACGGCGCGTTTCGACCGGAAGCAGACATGCTGCTGCTCCCTAAAATCCAAATCCACCCTGAACCGCCATCCGCGGCTGACGCTCAGGCGGCTACCCGAACCGGCCACGGGTCATCGTCATTGGCGGCCGGCTTGCGCGCGTCGGGGCGGGACAGTCGGTTTCGGCGTGCGCGAAGACGCCGGAATGGCGCCAGCAACGCGTCCATCCGCACCGCGAGCAAGGCCTTCATCGAGCGGAAGCGCGCGAAGGTCGACAGCGCCCATGTCGCGATCATCGCATCGACATAGGCGGTCATGTCCCATGCCAGCGCCACCGCGAGTTCGGCCGGCAGCACGGCGGCATAGGCCTGGATGGCGAACAGGCCGACGACGAGGAACAGGATATGCTTGCGTTCGAGCCGTCCGAAGAGGGCGATCGGTTCCTCGACCGTCGTGCGGTGGAGCCAGCGCGCCGCCACAGTGTCGCCCGCGAACAGCATGACGGCGAGCAGACCCGCCAGAAACAGCGCAAAAACCATCTTCGCCCCTCCCGTCCCCAAAGTCGGGAGATAGGTCGCGCCGCCGTGCAAACAAGCGGCGCGCCGGGATTCAGGTCACAGCGGAACGAAGCTCACCGTCAGCCCGTCCTTCGGCCGCGGGATCGGGAGCACCTGCCATTCGGGCGCATAGCCATCGGCGACAGTGATGCGGTGCGTCGTGATGACATGATGGAAGAAGATTTTGGCCTGCATGTATGCAAAGTGCAGACCGAGGCACATGTGCGCACCGCCGCCGAACGGGACCCACGCATATTTGTGGCGCTCGCGCGCAACTTCCGGCGAAAAGCGCATCGGGTCAAACCGCTCGGGCTCGGGCCAATGTTCCGCCATCATATGCGTATAGGCGGGGCTGACGCCGACCGACGTCCCCGCGGGGATGCGATAGCCGCCATATTCGAAATCCTTGAGTGCGCGGCGCGGGAAGCTCGGCACCGGGGGAACCAGCCGCAGCGCCTCCTTGAACGCCCATTCGGTCATTTCGAGCTGGCCGAGGCTGTTGTGCCCGACCCCCTCGCCCGCCGGGGCCACCGCCAGCATCTCCTCGCGCAGCTTGTCCTGCCATTCGGGGTGGCGCGCGAGTTCCCAGACGAGCGTCGTGATCGAGCTGGTGATCGTGTCGTGTGCCGCCATCATCAGGAAGTTCATATGGTCGACGATCGCCTCGACGCTCATATAATTGCCATCGTCGTCGCGCGTGCGGCAGATTTGGCTGAACATGTCCTCGCCCGTCCCCTCGCGGCGCTCGGGCACCATCTTGCCGAAATAGTCGACCAGAAAGGCGCGGCCCTTCGCGCCGCGGCCCATCGCGGTGAAGGGCAGCGGCACGCGAACGACGCCGATCGATGCCTGCACCATGTCGACGAACGCCTTGTTCACCTTGTCCGCCTCGGGACCCCAAGGAATCCCGAGAAAGCTGGTCGCGGCGAGGTCGAGCGTCAGTTCCTTGATCGCGGGATAGAATTTGAAGGTCTTGCCGCCCCATTGGCCGATACGGTCACGGATGCCTTCGTTCAGCGAATCGGCATAGTGGCGCATCGGCTCGGGCTTGAACGCGACCGACAATATCTTGCGGTCGGCGCGGTGCTTTTCGAAATCCATCAGCATCAGCCCGCGCGGGAACAGCAGGTTGAGTACCGGACCCCAGCCCTGTTCGGACGAAAATATCTTCTCGCGGTCGAACATGACAAGTTCGTTCGCCTCGGGCCCGTGGAGCGCGACGCTGCGCCCGCCGAAGCTGTTGTTGCGATAGACGCGGCCATATTTGGCGACCATCCGGTCGGTGAAGCCGCGATAGTCGCCGAGCTGTTCGAGCGTGTTGCCGAGAATGGGCATGCCATCCTCGCCCGGAATATGATCGAGCACCCGTTCGGGGTTGCGCGGCAGCCAGTGCTGCGTTTCGGGGCCGAAGCGCTTTTCGGACCATTGGATATTCGTGGGCGCGTTCATCGGGTCACATCCTCGTCCATCTTGCCTGATACCCGGCGTAACGCACTACTGACACTGATGCAAGTAAGCCCTTGGGCGGCGCGGGACACTATTCACCGCAAATTCAACTCGACTCGGGCAATTTGCGATCCAAGATGACGGGTCGCATCCGTTGCACCCAAAAGGATAAAGCTATGGCGAAGAGTTTGAAGCGCCCCCTGTCCATCGCCCTCGGCGCCCTCGCGACGACGACGCTCGGCGGCTGCTATTATGGCGACGTCTATGGATCGAGCTATGCGTCAGGCGGCGATTGCGCCGCGCGCTATGGCGACGCTTATTACGACGGCGACGGCTATGCGTACGACGACGGCTATGGCTACGACTGCTATGACGGCGCCGACTATGGCAGCGGTTTCGCGCAGATCGGCTTCGGCGGCGGCTGGTACGACGATTATTATTACCCCGGCTACGGCATGTGGATGTTCGACAATTACCGCAACCGCTACCCGCTCCGCGGCCAGTACCTCAACTATTGGGGCGGACGGCGCGCGTGGTGGAAACATCATGGCGGGCGCGGCGACTGGAAACCGGGGCGCCCCGGCGGATGGGGCCGCGGCGACCGCGACCATGACGGACCGCACGGCACGCGGCCCGGACGCGGCCCCGGCAACCCCGGCACGCCCCCTGCCACCGGCAACCCCGGACGCCCCGACGGCACGCCCGGGCGGCCAGGCCGCCCCGGCGGCTGG
>NZ_DASWTD010000062.1:0-3115 GCF_036402335.1 Sphingopyxis sp.
CGCCTTTGAAATGAAGCCGCGTCCAACCAGCGCCTGCGCACGCTCGAGCTCGGCCTGCGCCAGATCGGCATCGGCCTGAGCGACCTTGATCGACGCCGCGAGGCTCGCGGCCTGCTGCGTCTGCACCGAACGATCGATGATCGCGAGCGGCTGCCCGGCGCCAACCCACTGGCCGGGCTCGACGAGCACGCGCACGACCTGGCCGCCTTCGCCCGCGACCCCGACGGGCATCTCGCGCCGCGCCGCGATCGTTCCGTTTGTCGAGATCGTCGCTTCGACCGACTGACGGCCGGGGATGACGACGGTGATGTTCGGAATGCTCGCGCCGCCTGCACCGCCAGCGGCACCGTCGGCGCCCGCCGCACCGCCCTTGTTCGAGCTGAAACCGTACCACGCCGCCGCCAGCGCCAATGCGATGAGCACCAGAGCAACGATCATCCACGTCCGCTTGCGGCGGTTGTCCGCCTCTTCGTAAAAGCTCTGGGTCGAACCCGCGAGGCTGTCCATCACATCCACTTTCCGCTCGTAGTTCACGCCGAATCCCTCCTGCCCATGCGGCATCCGGTGCGCGGCAAGCGCGACAGCACTCCGCCCCCTCCAGCCCGCACGACAGGACCGAAATCCCGTTTGAGGTGTATTACCTAATTAAACCACCACTGGCAAGAGGCGAAACTTCGCCATCCCCCCCGCGCCCCGGGGCAGCGCTCATAGGCAGGTCCTGGCGCGATTTCCAGCAATTACGGATATGAAAAAGGGCGGCGCGCCCAGTGGCGGCCACCCTCTTCCCGGTACCGATTCCGAAGAACCGGCTACCCGATTTGCATGCGGATCAGCGGACGCGACCGCGCCGTACGAGGTTGACGATGCCGAGCAGGACCACCGCGCCGATGAAGGCGGTGAGCAGGGTCATCGGATCGAAGGCGTTGCCGCGCAGATGGCCACCGCCAAGGAAGCTGCCGAACAGGAAGCGGCCCAGGATCGAGCCCAGACAACCGACGATGATATTCAGGAAGATGCCTTGCTGGGCGTCGGTACGCATCACGATGCTGGCCAGCCAGCCGATAACGCCGCCCATGATGATTGCGATAATCCAAGTCATATGATGACCCCCTACGATCGTTTCTGTCGCCTGCCTTCGCAGACGACATATTGGTAACGCAAATATCTGAAATCGCCTAGCAGAATGGCGACGGCACGATCACGCCGCCGCCGCCACGCCGTTCAGCGGACGCTGCCGCGCCTCACGAGATTGATAAGGCCCAGCAGGACTACCGCGCCGATGAAGGCCCACAGAAGGCCGATCGGACTGAAAGTGTCGAGGCTTGCGCCCATGCCGAAGAAGCTGCCGAGAAAATTGCCGAGGAAGGCCCCGACGATCCCGACAACGACATTCAGGATGATCCCCTGCTGCGCGTCGGTACGCATGACGATACTCGCCAGCCAGCCGATGATGCCGCCGACGATCAATGTGATGATCAGACCCATGATATTCCCTTCCTGGACCGGCCGGGCAGACGCCGATACCCGGCGAACATGTGAACGTCCGGTCGCGCCCGGACACCGTTTCAGCGATGCAGAAGTAATGCCGAAGGGAAGCGAAAGGTTCCCGGCCGCCCCCCGAAGGACGCGACCGGGAAAGTGGGATCGGTTCCTGATCGGGAACGTCTCCGGGTCGCAACAACCGGAATAGGCAGACGCGTCCGATGATGGTGTGACGAATGTCACAGCCGCGAAAATAAAGACCGGAAGCGGATCGATGGACGGGGCCACCCGCGGTGGCGATGCAACGCGCGCGACGCGCATGCGAAATGGGGGCCGGCATCGCTGCCAACCCCCACTATCCGGCTTTGCCCCACGTACCTCCACCCCGCCTCATCCCGGTCCGCTTCTCTTGCGATCAGCAGCCCGCAAAACGATGCGTTGCGGCGCACGCCGGAACAATCCGGCGACGGTTTGGTCGGCCCCCTTTCGGGGGCCGGCCGCACCTGGAAAGCCCTTCATCATCTCTTCTTGCGTCCGCCGAAGCAGTCGCTGTCCAAGCGATGGACTGCATTTCCTGTACCCGATCGGGTTCGTATCAACTCGTGGGAATCGCTACGTTCCGTGACCAGGCTACCGGTCGATTTCCTCGTCAATCCGGTCCGTTCTCTTCTGGCTAGTCTTGCAACTACCCTTGATGTCCCGGCGGTTTGCGTCTCTGTCGTCCGATGATTTGAAGCTGCCATGGAGCGTTCGGGGCGCCAACAAAAAATCATCGAAATACGGCTGCGGACCGCTCCTGCTTGTGGATAAGTCCGGCATTAGCAACAAGTGGATTCGCTGCAGCATTTTTGTAACAGCGTTGCAGCATTTTCGGATTCGCTTTCGAAGCCGTGATCCGGCGACTCGCTTTTTTGGAAAGCGCGACTCGCCGAAAAAAAGCGGGGCCCGCAGGCCCCGCTCCCTTGTTCTCGCAAGTTGCTTCGGTCAGCCCTTCACGGTCACCTCGACCCGGCGTGCCGCTGCATTGTCGGTGCCGGTCGTGGTCGTCTCCGCCGGCTTTTCCAGTACGACCTTGTCAGCCGCGAAGCCGAGCTTCTCGAGTGCCGCCTTCACGCTCTGCGCGCGATTCTTCGACAGTTCGGCATTCGCCGCGGCGTTGCCCGTCGGGTCATTATAGCCCGACACGGCGAGCGTCGCACCCGGATTGCCGTCGACATAAGCCTTTACCGACGCGGCCGCGGTCGTCAGGTCGTTCGACACATCCGATTTGCCCGTGTCGAAATAGACCGTCAGCATCGGCTTGCCCGCACGTTCCTCGGCGACGACGCCGGCGCCTTCGGGGATCGCCGCTGCGGTCGCCGTCCCCGCAGTGCCGTCGGCGGGCGCGGCGGTTTCGCTGATCGCCGGCTCCCCGGTCGCCGGGGCAACCGCGGCATCCTGTTTCGAACAATAGCGCAGGCCGAAGAACAGCAATACCGCGAGAAGCAGGAGCAACAGCAGCCAGGGCAGCCAGCCCATGCCTCCCTTGGGTGTCTCGCCGTCACCGCCCGAATATGCCGTTTGCGGCGCGGCAGCCGATGGCGTGGGGGCCGCGGGCGGCGGCGGCGGCGGCGCCGCCGCTGCGGCGGTGGCA
>NZ_DASWTD010000063.1:0-9280 GCF_036402335.1 Sphingopyxis sp.
GAGAATGTCGCGGCGATCGACGCGCTGGCGGCGACGGGGAAAATCCGGCCGCACGTCCATGCGTCGCTCGACCTTGCCGACTGGCGCGAAGGGTTCGCGATGCTCGAGCGGCGCGAGGTGGTCGGCAAGGTCGTGTTGCGGCCCTGAACTTCATTCTTTCCTGTCGAATGGCGTTGAACTACGTGACAGTCATACCAGGAGAAAGGAAGAATTTAATATCCAGCCTGCACACCCCGCCTCCAGGAAAAATTTGTCCGTTAAATATTGGTACGGTCAAATTAATTGGATTTGACCATGTGAAAGGTACGTTACTCGCGATGCATTTTACATTTGGAGTCGGAGGGAGCAGGCCTCCAACTTCCAGAAGGTCGGTTGTTCCGGTTGTTGCAGAGTTAAATCTGAAAAACATCGGAACAGTGAATGTTATGCAGCTGGTTACACTGTCGATTTGAACAACTCCGGGCGCCGCCGACAGGATTTTCCCGTTCATTATGAGCGGACATCCCGGCACGCTGGGGCCCGCTACCGGAGTTCCAGGCCCTCCTAAAATGCTATGGCTGGTCAATATCCCATACATGGTAATATTGGTGCCGGGTGGAGGCGAAACGATGGTCTGGGCGGCCGCGGGCGTCGCGGCTGCAGCCATGAAGGCGGGCGTGAGTATGGAAGCGGCAATTCCGGTGATCATTCGCATGTTCAACATCCTCTCCCTATCAATATTGATAAAATCTCCTTGCGACGCACCGCGCCGCGATTGGTCGTTGCGTTCGACAAGGCGCTGACGCCCGGAAGTCCGCTTGCGGCCAGATTGCCGGTGGCCACATGGGGCGCGGCTAATGAACTGCTACCCCGTCAGGGCGGATCGTAAGAACCTTCTCCGGTCGATGACTTATTGCCGGATAGTTGATTGCATTTTTCAATATATGAATACTATATTCTTGTCAACTAATACATGCATCGAGATTCACTATAGATATCAGTGTCATCTCTTGTGAATAGGTTGGAAACTATTTTCTGCGGCGATTGGACAATGAAGAGCATCGAAATATCGATGAATTCATCAAGCAACGACCCAATAACGACGGAGCAATCGGGGGATGCCATGCGCAAGGCGGGCGCGAGCCACTGCCGGCGCTGGAGGATCAACCGGGGAAAACAGTCCATAGCGGATTGGCGGGGTCGGCAAGCAGCTTGACGGTCAGCGCGAAGGACATGACGACGAGCAAAGGTCGGACCCCGCGTCCGCCGAAGCGGATCGCAAGCCGTGCGCCCAGCTGGTTGCCCATGACGTTGGCGGCCGCCATCGATGCGCCGAGCAGCCAGAGGACATGGCCGCCGGCGATCATGGCGAGCAACCCCGCGACATTCGTCGCGAGGTTCAGGAATTTCGCGTTGCCGATCGCGCGCACGAGACCGAGGCCGCCGAGCGCGACGAGCGTCAGCGTGAGGAAGGATCCGGTGCCGGGACCGAAGAAGCCGTCGTAGAAGCCGAGTGCCGTCACGATCAAGGTGAGCCCCGGCGCGCCGACGCGTGCATGGCGGTCGACGCTGCTCATCGGCGGGGCGAGCAGGAAATGGAGCCCCATGGCGATCAGCAGGACCGGGACGAAGGCGGCGAGGAAATCCGAACGGACATGCTGCACGGCTGTCGCGCCGAGCACCGAGCCCGCGAAGGCTCCGGCGGCGGGGAAGGCGAAGCGGCGGAGGTCGACATGGCCGCGGCGCCAGAAGGTCAGGAACGCCGACGCGGTACCGATCGTGCTCTGCAGCTTGTTGGTCGCTAGCGCCGATACCGGCGGTACGCCCGCCGCCATCAACGCGGGAATGGTGAGCAGGCCGCCGCCGCCCGCCATTGCATCGATGGTCCCGGCGAGAAAAGCGATGGCGACAAGAAGGGCGAAGGTTTCGGCGGCAAATTCCATACGGGGCTGTTATGCGCGACGCGGCCGTCTGGCCAGCATCGAACGGCGCCGCATAGCAATGCACGCCACGCGCGGCGTCACGCCGGCGCGTCGAGGTCTGCGAGGCGGCGCGGGAGCGCGAAGCCCGCAGCGAAACGGTCCCGGGACTCGGCGATCATCTCGCTGCGGCCCGAATACCAGGCTTGTCCGCTGACCCGGACGCGTGACAGCGCTTCGATTCCCGATCCGATTGTGCTGGCAAGTGTCCCGACGAAGCCTTCGCCCGACACGCCGCGGATTTCGCAGCTGTCGCCGACCATCATTTCGCCCTTCGACGCCGCGAGCGCGATGCGTGCGGTCACGCCGCTGCCCGTCGGCGAGCGATCGATCTGTCCGTCGGCGAAGATACAGAGATTGTAGCTGGGTCGGCCGTCATGCGCCCCAGGCGCGACGTCGTCGGTCAGGATCGTGCCGTAGAGGAAGCCGAGATCGGGCTCGTGCGGATGCACGATCGGCGCGCCCGCGCGGATGGCTTCGGAAATGGCGGTCGCTGCCTTCACCAGTTCTGCAAGCGGCGTCTCCATCAGCGACAGGCCGATGCGACTGGCGGGCAGGATGGCATAAAAGGCGCCGCCAAAGGCGATGTCGACCCGAACCGTGCCGAGGCCGGGAACGTCGACGGCACGGTCGAGCGCGTTGGTGAAGGATATGACGCTTTCGAACGCGACGCGTGCGGCTTCGCCGTCGTGCGCTTCGACGTCGACGCGAATGACGCCGCAGGGCGCCTCGAGGCCGAAGCTCGCCTTGCCGCCGACCAGTGCGATGCGGCCGCTATCGACCGCCCAGCGGCCGATCGCGATCGTGGCATGGCCGCACATCGTGCTATAGCCTTCCTGATGCGTGAACAGGACCGCAAGGTCGGCGCCGGGAGCGCATGGATCGGTCGGAATCACGCCATACATGCCGTCGTGCCCGCGCGGCTCGAGCATCAGCATCGTGCGCAGATGATCGAGGCGCGTCAGCGCGTCGCGTCGCTTTTCGAGGATCGTGTCGCCCACGAGCGGCGGGAAACCTGCCTCGGCAATCCGTACGGGCTCGCCGGCGGTGTGCATGTCGACCACGCGGATGATCGTGGCGTCGCTGTTCGGGGTCATTGGTCTCTCCAGCAGGCGGGGCTTTACATAAAGGCGATCCGGACCGCCTGAAACAGGAAGGTGGCACCGATGATCGTCACGATCCAGCGGCGACTCCTGCGAAAATGCGCATCGCTGATCCGGTCGAGCACATAGCCGCCGACCATGATCCCCGCCATCGACGCGATGACTGCGATCGCGGTGACCGGCAACGGGATGGCCTCGCGCGCCGGGGCGCTGAGCAGCAGGCCGCCATAGACGAGGATTTTCGACGCATGGCCGATCGCCTGCATCACCGCCTTGGTCGCGACGACCTGATGCCGGTTCAGCTTTGTGTGGATGAAAAGCAGGTCGGTAACCGGGCCCGACACACCGGACACCAGCGCGATTCCGGTCGAAACGAATCCGCCGCCGAGCGCGTGCCAGCGATTGGTTGCATCGAGCGCCAGCCAGCGTTCGGGCAGCCAGACGAGAATCGGCATCAAGCCAAGCCCGAGGAAGACATAGAATCGGGTCGGCGCGAAAATCACCAGCGAGAAAAAGCCCATCGACACGGCGGCGCCGATCCCGAACCACAGCAGCACGGGCCAGGCGACGTGCCTGCGGTGAAAGGTGGCGCGCCATGCGTTCGATGCGAACTGGATGACGCCGTGAAGGGCGAGGGCGGTGGTCGCGGGCAGGATCCAGGCAAGTACACCCATGAAGACGAGGCCGCCCGCCATGCCGAAAATGCCCGAAAGGATGGAGGTCAGGAAAGCGGCCGCTACGATCAACACGCCGACCTGCATCCCCTGGCCTTCCTTTCCGTGCGCAGTTCCCGCCCGGACGCGGGGCCAAATGGTATAGCTCGCCATCGGCCGATGGCGAAGCCATGCTGCGAGCATGCTATCGGATTGTCAGTTAAATTTGGTCGGGACGAGAGGATTCGAACCTCCGACCCCCACACCCCCAGTGTGATGCGCTACCAGGCTGCGCTACGTCCCGACCGGCCCTGTTGGGCAGGCGAGGCCACTAGCGCGGGTTGGCGGGGGATGCAAGCGGGGATGGCCCTTCATTGTGGCAATCGGTGCGCCGGGCTTGATCCTGGCGGCATCCTCCCCATTTCGACGGCGCTTGCCAAGGGGGAGGGCGTGCACGACCGGTTGCGCGCGCGGCCCCTGCGTGATAGGCGCCGCGCCATATTTGCGTGCCGGTTCCGTGGGGGACAGGCAATGCTGCAAACAGAAAGTCTTTTCACCCATGTCGATGCAATTGCTTCTGGCTCAGGCGGCCGGATCGGGCGGCGGAACCGCCGGTTTCCTGATGCTGGTTCCCTACCTGCTGATCTTCGTCGTTTTCTGGTTCTTCCTGATCCGCCCGCAGCAGGTGCGCGCGAAAGAGCATCGCGCCAAGATCGCCGCAGTGAAGCCGCGCGACCAGGTCGTGACCGGCGGCGGCATCGTCGGCAAGGTGACGCGCGTCGACGACGACTATGCCGACGTCGAAATCGCGCAAGGCGTGAAGATCAAGGTCGTCAAGGCGACCCTGGCCGACGTCATGCAGCCCGGCGGCAAGCCCGCCAACGACTGACGCAGCGGGGGCCGCGTCCCGCGCGGTCCCGCTCTTGCAATCGGACTTACCACCATGCTCGATTTCCCGCGCTGGAAGACCATCGGTATCAGCATCATCCTGCTGCTCGGTATCCTCTTTTCCATTCCCAGCTTCCTCCCCGAAAAGGCGATGAACAGCCTGCCGTCCTTCCTGCAGGCGAAGGTCAATCTGGGCCTCGACCTTGCCGGCGGCAGCCATTTGCTGCTGGAGGCCGATATCGCCGACCTCCGGAAGACGCAGCTGACCAACATGGAAAAGACCGTGCGCACCGCGATGCGCGGCGAGCGTGGTCCCGACGACGATATCGCGATCGGCGAACTGTCGACCGCGGGCGGCAAGATCAGCTTCCTCGTCCGCGATCAGGCGAAGCTCGACGAAGCGCGCGAACGGCTGTTCAGCGAGACGCAGGGCGCCGGGCTGACCGGCCAGCGTGACTGGCGCATTGATGTCGTCGATGTGACGCGTATCGTGATGACGCCGACGAACGCAGGACAGGCGCAGGCCGTCGCGAACGCGATGGATACCGCGCGCGACATCATCGACAAGCGCGTCAACGCGCTTGGTACGCGCGAACCGACGATCATCCGCGAAGGCGCCGATCGTGTCGTCGTTCAGGTTCCGGGGCTGCAGGATCCGGCTGCGCTGAAAGAATTGATCGGCAAGACCGCGCGCCTCGAATTCCGCATGGTCGACACCAACGCCGATCCGAACGAAGCCGCGGCGGGCCGCGTGCCCGTGGGCAGCGAGATCGTTCCCTATGCCGAAGGCGAGGGCAATGGTGCGTCGTTCGAAGTCCTGCGCCGGCAGGTCATGATCAGCGGCGAGCAGTTGATCAACGCCCAGCAAAGCTATGATCCGCAGAGCAACCAGCCGGTCGTTTCGATCCGTTTCGATTCGGGCGGATCGAGCACATTCGCCAAGGTAACCGCGCAGAATGTCGGCAAGCGCTTTGCGATGGTGCTCGACGGCAAAGTGCTGTCGGCGCCATCGATCAACGAACCGATCCTTGGCGGTAGCGCGCAGATTTCGGGCAGTTTCAGCGTCGCGAGCGCCAACGCGCTGGCGATTTCGCTCCGTTCGGGTGCGTTGCCGGTCAAGATGACGGTCGTCGAAGAACGCACCGTCACCCCCGAACTGGGCAAGGACTCGATCAGGAAGGGCGCGATCGCGGGGATTATCGCCACGATATCCGTGCTGGTCCTGATGATCGTCGTTTATGGACGGTTCGGCATCTATGCCTGTATCGCGCTCGCCTTTAACGTCTTCCTGATCATCGCGGTCATGGCGGCGTTCAACGCGACGCTGACGCTGCCCGGCATCGCGGGCTTCGTGCTCACCATCGGCGCTGCGGTCGATGCGAACGTGCTGATCAACGAGCGCATACGCGAGGAGCTGAAACGCGGGCGAAAAGTGTTCCAGGCCGTCGAACTCGGCTATTCGGAAGCCAGCCGTGCGATTTTCGACGCCAACGTTACCAATGTCATCGCGGCCGCGCTGATGTTCTGGTTCGGCTCGGGTCCGATCAAGGGCTTCGCGGTCGTTCTGACCATCGGCATCGTCACCAGCGTTTTCACTGCCGTTACCGTTACGCGCATGTTCGTCGCCCATTGGCTGCGCACAAAGCGTCCGACGTCGATCAACATTTAAGGGAGCCGGCATCATGCGCCTGCTGAAACTCGTCCCCGACGATACCAATATCGACTTCCTGCGGTGGCGGAAAGTCGCCTCCTTCATGAGCTTTTTCCTGGTCGCCGTGTCGATCGCGCTTGTGGCCGTCAAAGGCCTGAATCTCGGTGTCGATTTTGTCGGCGGCCAGTCGGTTCGCGTCGAATTCACCCAGGCGATGCCGCCGATCGACGAAATTCGCGAGAAGGTCGGTGATATCGGCCTTGGCGAAGCGACGATCCAGCAGTTCGGGTCGGACAAGGCCGTGTCAATCCGCACCGCGCTGCCCGAAGGCGACAAGTCCGCCGCCGAGCGCGCGGGGCAGCAACTGGTAGCAGGGATCCAGAAAGCTTTCCCGACCGCGAAGACCGGATCGGTCGAGACCGTGTCGGGCAAGGTGTCGGGCGAATTGATACGGACCGGCGCGATCAGCCTTGCGCTCGCGATCCTTGGTATTTCGATTTACATCTGGATCCGCTTCGAATGGCAGTTCGGTGTCGGTGCGCTCGGGCGACTGTTCCATGAGGTGTCGCTGACGTTCGGCCTGTTCGCGGTGACGCAGATGCAGTTCGACCTGAACAGCGTCGCGGCGCTGCTGACGATCGTCGGCTATTCGCTCAACGATACCATCGTCGTTTATGACCGCATCCGCGAAAACCTCAAAAAATATCGCAAGATGGAGATCATCCCGCTGCTCAACCTCAGCATCAACGAAACGCTGTCGCGCACGGTGATGACGACTGTCGCCATGATATTGGCGCTCGGCATGTTGCTGATCTTTGGCCCGGACGTGATTTTCGGATTTACCGCGGCGATGCTGTTCGGCGTGTTCATCGGCGGCTATTCGTCGGTGCTGATGTCGACGCCGGTGCTGGTGTGGCTGAAGGTCGGGCCGGACAGCTTCGTCCCGCGCACCACGGCCGGGATGGGCGGCGGCGAGCGCGTCGAACGCAAGGACGACGGCGCGGTCGTTTAAACCCGCTTTTCATCTTGAAGAAAACGGCGCCGGCCCGCTTCGCGTGGGCCGGCGTTGCCGTATCTAGCGGCCCGCGCAGCGACGCAGATGTTCGGCAAGCTCGCGGCCGTTGCGGTCCCAGTCGAAGCGCCCGCCGAGGCTCGCTGCGACGTTGGCTGGTGAGGGCGGGTTCGCGAGGATGGCGCGTACCGCTTCGGCGATCGCGACGGATGTTCGCTCGACGATGCTGCCTGCAACCGGCGAGGTCACAAGTTCGGCCGCGCCGCCCGCGTCGCTGATCACGATCGGCGTGCCGCAGGCGAGCGCTTCGACCCAGGCGTTGGCAAGGCCCTCGCTGGCCGAGGGCATGACGACGGCATCGGCGGCGCGATAAAGCTGCGGCAGGTCGGCATTGGCGATCGGCCCCATGAAATGGACGCGCCCCTCGACCCCCAACCGCGCGGCGAGCGCGCGATAACGGCCTTCCTCTTCACCCGCGCCCGCAAGCCAGTAATGCACGCGGGGAAGCGCCGGAAGCGCCTCGATCACCAGCGCCTGACCCTTACGCTGGATGAGGGCGCCGACGGTGAGGATGGCAGGGGCATCGTCGATGCCGAGTGCGGTGCGCGCGGCCGCCCGATCGCCCGGTGAGAAGCGCGCGCCGTCGACACCAGTATAGTGGACCGCGATCCTGGCGGGATCGATGCCGATTGCGGCCATGTCGCCGCGCATCGCACTCGAAACCGCAAGCAGTCCGGCCGCCCTCTCTCCCGCTTCGATCACTTGCGACCGCGTCGCCGGATCATGGCCGAAATGGCTGATATCGGCGCCGCGCGCCTTGGCCGAATAAGGAAGCCCGAGCGTAGCGCCAACGCGCATCGCGGCCGGGCCGTCGGGGTAGAAGAATTGCGCATCGACGACGTCGAACGCGATGCCGTGGACCGCTGCCAGGACGGTGCGGGCGACCTTTGCCGGATTGTACCGCGCGCCGACACGCGGGATCAATGTGAAGCGCGGGCGCAGCACCGTGAGGCCGTTCCAGCTTTCGGTCCGGGGCAGGGCGCGGAGCGCGCGATAGCGTTTGTGGAGCGACAGTGGGAAAGGCGGCAGGCCAACCGGGGCGACGATGGTGAGTTCGATACCCGGCTGCGCCGCGAGCGCGCGCAGGCTCTTTTCGACGAACAGGCCGAAGTTCGGCCGCGCGGCGTCGGGGAAGAGCGTCGCGATCGAGAGGACGCGGAGGGGTGGGGCCGCAGACACTCAGAGCGTACGGAGCAGGCGGACGGCGACCGCGGCCCACGGTGGGTTGCTGACGACCTGCTGGCGCTGGCCCGTGCCGAGCGGGAGCAGGTGCAACTTCTCCCCATCGACGTTGAGAAGGCGCGCAAAGAAGAAACGGCCGGCGGGGCGCGGAACGAGCAGGTCGCGGTTGAGTACGCTCGCCCAGTCGCCTTCGATGCGGCGGCACCAGATTTCGTCGCCCGAACGATAGTCGCCGATCGACGACGTGACGCGTACAGCGACCATGTCCTCGCCGGGACGCGCGGTGAGCGCCCGTTCGACGCGGGTTGGTGCCAGCGCGCCTTCGGCGCCAAGCAGCGCGGTTATCGTGAGTTGGGTGTCTTGCGGAAGCTGGACGAGTTCGGCGGCATCGACGCCAAGCGCCGCGGCGATGCGGTTCATCCAGCCGAGCGACAGCGTCCGTGTTCCGGTTTCGAGGCGGCCGATCGTCTGTGCGGTGGTCGGCGGGTCGCAGCGTTGGCCGACTTCCTCCAGCGTCAGGCCCTTGGCGCGGCGAACGGAGCGGATGCTGTTGATCATGGCGATATTTCCCGGATAACCAAATCGGTTTCTTCTTTCCTACAAAATAATCCAATGTCAAGGCCGATCACCCAAGCAAGGAGATTGCCATGACCGCACGCCGCCTCGAAACCCGCCTTCATCCCGACGACCGCATCGACCCGGGCAAGTCGGGGCCACAGGTCATGCGGCACGTGACGGTCAATATGGCAGAAAATCCGATCACCTGGCTGGCA
>NZ_DASWTD010000064.1:0-5049 GCF_036402335.1 Sphingopyxis sp.
AGCTGCAGCCGCGCGAGTTCCGGCTGCTCGAATATCTGCTGCGCCACAAGGATCGGGTCGTGACCCGGACGATGATGCTGGAAGGCGTGTGGGAATATCATTTCGATCCCGGCACCAACGTCGTCGACGTCCATGTCAGCCGCCTGCGCCGAAAGGTCGACGACGGATTCGACAAACCGCTCGTCCACACCATTCGCGGCGCGGGTTATATGCTCGGCAACCCGGATTAGGTCGCATGGGGCGCGGAAAATTCAACAGTACGATCGTCCGCCTGACCCTCATGCTGGTGCTCGCGCAGGTCGCGGCGCTCGCGCTCGGCCTGACGGTGATTCACCGTTTCACCGCGGCCACGATCCTTGCCGACGCCCGCACCGCGGCCGAGGTCGCACGCGACAATCTCGTCGACGAATATCGGCAGCGGGGCTTGCAGGGCCTTGCCCGGGAAATCGACTATCGCCTGAAAGCGCGGGACGACCGCAACTTCGTCGTGTTGCTGAAGGGACCGGACGGGCGGCGGATCGCGGGCAATATGCGTATATGGCCGTCGACCGTCGCCGAAAGCGCAGCGTGGCAGCAAGTCTGGTTGTATGGCGAAGGCGCCGCCGCAGCGAAGCCGATGGGCGTCGTGACGACGAAGCTTCCGGGCGGCGAGGCGCTGCTGACCGGCGAAATCCTCGAAGCGCAGCGCCAGCTTGCCGATGCCAGCGAGACGGCCTTTCTCTATGCGCTCGCCGTCGGCATCCTGATCGCCGGGTTGATGGCGGCCTTTGTCGCGTGGATACTGGCGCGCCGGATCGACGCCTTCTCGAATGCGGCGAAGGCATTTGTCGGCGGCCGCCTCGACACGCGCGTCGAGCGCGACGACACCGGCGACGCCTTCGACCGGCTGGCGGTCTCGATCAATGCGATGTTCGGCCGCATCGCGGGACTGGTGCGCGAACTGCGTATGGTGACCGATTCGATGGCGCACGATCTGCGCTCGCCCGTGTCGCGCATGAAGGCACGCCTCGAACAGGGGCTCGGGCGTACGCACGATGCCGAAGCGCGCGCCGCGATCGGCGCGGCGATCGAGGAAGCCGACGCGCTGCACCGCCTGCTCGACACCGCGCTCGAGATCAGCCGTACCGAGGCCGGTATCGGCCGCGATCAGTTCACCGATTTTCTGCTGCATCCGCTGCTCGAGGACATGGCGGAGGTCTATGGCCCCCTCGCCGAGGATCGCGGGTTCGCGATCGTCGTCGACGCGTCGGCGGAGCTGCGCATTCGCGCGCACCGCGATCTGCTAATGCGGGCGCTGTCGAACCTCGTCGACAACGCCCTCAAATATGCCGCAGGGGGGTCGACGATCCGGATCGAGGCGCGCGAAACGGGAAGTGGGGCCGTCAGCCTTGCGGTTGCGGACGATGGACCGGGACTGACCGAAAGCCAGATCGCCGAAGCCGTGCAACGCTTCGTCCGTCTCGACCCCGCGCGCGGCGGAACCGGCGCCGGGCTCGGCCTTTCGCTCGTCGAAACGATCGCCCATCTGCACGGCGGTACCATGCGCCTCGAAACCTGCCACCCGCACGGGCTGCTCGTCCGGCTGACGCTGCCGATCGCCGCCAGCGATCGCCTCCCCCAAGGTCCGGCCCCCTAGATATGGACGGCGTAGGTGATGACGAAGCAGGCAATCGTCATCAGCAGCATGCCGGCAATGAAGCTGGCGTCGGCGGCTTGTTCGAGCCGGTGAAGCCGTCTCGACGAATTCAGCCGCAAAGCGAAATAGGACGACAGCATCGCTGTGAGAAACAGCAGCGCGTCGACCGACAGCAAATCGTCGGCGAGCGTGGTGCGCCGCGCAACGCTGATCGTGACCTGCAATATGCCGATTCCGGTGAGGCAGACGCCCACCATCGCGGCCGCAATCGGGCAGATCAGCCGGCACGTGCGCTCGTCGAGTTCGGATCTCGATACCGGCGGGCGCGCATCTTTTCGCATGGCGCGGCAGGCATATCGACCGCCGGATTACCGAAGCATGGGCCGCGGATTACGCCGCCGTAACCATCGTGCGCCCGTCGCCTGCCGGCGCCGTCAGTTCTTACCCGGACCGGCGAGGTCGAGACGGGCCGACCAGGGGTCTTCGCCCGATCGCGCAACGCCCTCGGCGGTGAAATCCATCACCTCGCCGGGGCTGAAACCGGGCCATTCGGGCAGGCCCGGCCCGCTCGGATTTCCGGTTTTGACGAAATTGGCGACGAAGCGGTTGATCGACCGCGCCATCGCGCGGTCGTCGGCGGTTGTTTCCGGTCCGTATTTGGTTGCCACGGTATCGAGGAAATAGGGTATGTCGCTGGCATGCGCCGCGCCCTTTGCCCCGGCGCGCGCCGTCCCGGCGACATAGGAAAAGCGGTAGTGATAGGCGGGCTGTCCGGCAGCAGCGACGCGTCCGGCGACATAGCGCGCGGGTTCGATCATGAACCGGTCGCCGCCGACCTTCATCATCACATCGAAAAAGGCCGCATTCCCCTCGGGATCATAGATCGCCTTGGCTTTCGCGGCATTTGCGCCGAAACTCGCGAAGATCTCGTCCTTCGTCGCCGCGGGCACAAAGCCGATGTCGGCGCTCGTCGCACCGACCATCACCGGCACCGGCGCCTGTTCGCCGCGATCGAACATCGTCTCGACGCTGCCGGTCAGCGTCACGCCGTCGGTAATCGGTCCCGAATATGTAGGCGGGCCCGATGGTGGAGCAAAAAGGCTGGCGAGGTTGAGGCCCGACACGATCCGGTCGGCGGGCAGTGCGCGCAGGGCGGCCAGTGCGGCCGCATCGCCCCCCTCGATCCCGACGCTCCGGGCGAAATTGAGGCCGATCGTTTCGGCCGAGGGCGCCCCCGGCAAATCGCGCGCTATCTCGCGCTGCTGGCTGGCAGTGCGTCCGCCGCCCGACATGACGATGGCGCCGCGGAACAGGCCGCGCGCGGCGGGTGCCCCGAGCAGGCTGAGCACCGACATGCCGCCCGCGGACTCGCCCATGATCGTCACGCGGTCAGGGTCGCCGCCGAAGGCCGCAATATTGTCGCGCGTCCAGCGCAGTGCCGCCTGCTGGTCCATCAGTCCCCAGTTGCCGACCGGTCCCTCGCCCGCCGCCGACAGCGCGGGATGCGCGAAGAAGCCGAAACGCCCGACGCGGTAATTGAAGCTGACGAAGACGACGCCCTCCCGCGCAAAGGCCGCGCCGTCGTACACCGCCGGCGACGCGCCGCCGTTCACGAAGCCGCCGCCGTAGATCCAGAACAGGACGGGCAATTGCTTGCCCTTGGCGCCGGCCGGCGCCCAGACGTTGACGGTCAGGCAGTCTTCCGAGGGCGCGGTGCCGAGGGGCGCAGCATCGCTCGGGAACGGCAATTGCATGCAGTCATGCCCAAAAGCGGTCGCGTCGCGAACGCCTGCCCAAGGAAGAACCGGCCGGGGCGCCCGCCAGCGGAGCGGCCCGACCGGGGGAGCAGCAAAAGGAATGCCCTTGAACGTGTCGACGCCTTCCGCCGTCACGCCGCGGACGTTTCCGCCCGTAACCGTGGCGACGGGCGCGTCCTGCGCGGCGGCCGCGGGGACGGCGGCGGCAAACAGTGCGGCGGCGGCAAATATTCTCATGCTTCTTCTCTCCAACTGCGCTGTCTGCCTGTCTGTGTGCCTTAGAACTTCACCCCCGCACGGACGCCATAGGTGCGCGGATCGGCAAGATAGGCGGAACTGCTATATTGCGCCGAGGCCCCCTGCAGGGTGATCACATTCTCGAGATTCTTGACGAACCCCTGCACGAAGAAACGATCGTCGGGCGCCCTGTAGGTCAGCGTCAGGTCGGTCTTGTGATAGCTCGGGTTGCGGAACACCACCGGAACCGCGACGTCGGACAGCAGGTAGGAGTCGCTGACGCGAACGCGCGCACCGAACTCGAGATGGCTGCCTCCGCCGAGTTCCTGGGTGAAGGTATAACCCGCCGAAGCCGTAATGGTCGGCGAGCGGTCGAGGCGGACGCCCGCATAATCGATCGTCGGAACCGGGCGAAACGACGTATAACGCGCCTTCAGCCAGTTGAGCGAGATATCGAAACGATGCGCCGGATGCGGTGCCAGCACGGCCTCCAGTTCGACACCATCGACCTTCGCCGCACCGGCGTTGGTCGTGACCTGACAGGGACCGCCGCAGATGGTCGATGAATAGCTGAGCTGCATTCCCTTATAGTCATAATGGAACAGCGAACCGTTCAGCCGCAGCGCGCCATCGGCAAAGCGCCCCTTGATGCCTGCTTCATAGGCGGTGATCGTTTCGGGGTCGTAATAGAGCGCTTCGGCGGGCAGCGAACAGCCGGTCCCCGTTCCGATCTCGCAACCATCGTTGAAGCCGCCCGCCTTGTAGCCCGTCGAAACCGACGCATAGAGCAATGTGTTGCCGAGATCATAGTCCAGCCCCGCGCGCCACGTCACTTTGCTGAAAGTCCGGCGCGCATCATTCTGCTGTAGCGGAAGGATGCCGATCGGAGCGGGATATTCGAGGATCGTCTGGCCGACACGCGACTTGAGGTCGTGCGAATAGCGGATGCCGCCGGTGAATTTCAGGGCGGGGACCAGCTCATAGGTGAACTGGCCGAACACGCCCTTCGATTCCGAAATCGTCGGGTCCTGCGGGAAACCGTAGCGGATCACGCCTGCGGGCGTTCCCACCGGGAAGATCACCATGGGCGGATCGATGATGAACGCACCAATGCCCGACTTTTCCTTGAAATAATAACCGCCGACCTGGCCGGTGAAGGCACCGCCGTCATCATAGGCGAAGCGCAATTCCTGCGAGTTCTGCCAATAATGGCCTTCGAACACACCGCGCTGGGCCGTGGGGAAGAAGGGCGACAGATCCTGCGGCCCCTGTTCGTGCCGGTTGAACTCGCGGTAGCTGCCAAGATAGGTCATGGTGACCGGACCCAGCGCCCAGTTGAGCTCGCCAGTGACGCCCCAGGTATCATTGTCGTAAAAGGATTCAGAGCCTTCGTTATAATCCCGCGTCTGCTGGGCCGTC
>NZ_DASWTD010000065.1:0-3844 GCF_036402335.1 Sphingopyxis sp.
AGCGTTTCTCCATATGTCAGGGGGCGGGCGGGGCGGCGGCGCGGGCGTTCCAGTCGGGGGTTTCCTGTCCGGCGAGATTGTGCAGGAAGAAATCGAACTGTTTGCGCTGCCCGTAATCGATCGGGCCGGTCGAGCGGCCGACCGAATGACCTTCGCCCGGGACGACGAGCAGGTCGAACACCTTGTCCGCCTTCACCAGCGCGCTCACCACCTGCATCGTGGAGGCGGGATCAACATTCTCGTCCTGCTCGCCGACGATCATCAAGAGCTTGCCCTGGAGCCGCCAGGCATTGTCGACCCCAGAGGAGGCCGAATAGCTCGCATCGACGGGCCAGCCCATCCACTGTTCATTCCAGCTGATCTTGTCCATGCGGTTGTCGAAACAGCCGGCAAAGGCGACCCCGACCTTGTAGAATTCAGGGTGGAACAGCAGGGCGAGCAGCGTGTCCTGCCCGCCCGCCGAGCCGCCGTAAATGCCCACGCGCGAGACGTCGTAGCCCGGATATTTCGCCGCGGCCGCCCTGTGCCACAGGATGCGGTCGGGAAAGCCCGCGTCGGCGATATTCTTCCACGTGACGTCGTGGAACGCCTTCGAGCGATTGAGCGTCCCCATGCCGTCGATCTGGACAACGATGAAGCCGAGGTCGGCGAGCGACTGCATGCCGACGACCTTGTCGCCGCCGGCATGATAGCCGAACGGCCACCATGTCTTGGGCACGAAGCTCGAGTGCGGGCCGGCGTAAATATTTTCGATCACCGGGTAGCTTTTGGCCGGGTCGAAATCGCGCGGGCGGACGATCAGCCCGTAGATATCGGTCTGCCCATCGCGCCCCTTGGCGACAAAAGGCTCGGGCGCCTTGAAACCCGCGGCGAGCAGTTTCGAGATGTCGCCGCGCTCGAGTGTCGCGACGAGACCGCCGTCGCTCGTACGGCGAAGCTCGGCGACGGGCGGCAGGTCGACGCGCGAGTAGGTGTCGACGTAAAGGCCCATGTCCGGGGACAGCGCGACGTCGTGGTACGCGTTCGCGCTGGTCAGCGGGGTCAAATCGCTGCCGTCGAAATCGACGCGGTAGAAATGCTGGAAATAGGGATCTTCGCCCGCGTTCATCCCGCTCGCGGTGAACCAGATCTGCCGCTTCGCCTCATCGACTTTCACGACATCGCGGACGACCCAGTCGCCCTTGGTGATCTGCGTCTTCACCGCGCCGGTGGCGCCGTCGAAAAGATAGAGATGGTTCCAGCCGTCGCGCTCGGACATCCAGATCACTTCGCGGCCATTGCCGATGTCGTAGCGGAAGCGGCGTCCCTGATTGATGAAGCTCTTTGCCTCTTCGGTCACCGCGGCGTGCGGCGTGCCCGTCGCGGCGTCGACCGACACGACGCGTGCGAGCTGGTGGCCGCGCTGTTCGTAGATGAAGCTGACGCTCGCGCTGTCCGCCCGCCATTCGAGCTTCGTCATGTCATAGGGATTGGCGAAGAGATCGCCCGGAACCGCGAGTTGCCGCCCGGCGGAGATATCGAACAGCGCGGGCTGGTCGATATCGACCGCGTCGCCGGGCTTGGGATAGAGTTGCTCCATCAGGCGCGGCTGGACCTGGTCGGCCGGGGTCGACAGCACGCGGGTGACGATCCGGCGAAAGCCGGGGCGGACGCGATAGGCGGCGAGCTTCGCCGAATCGGGCGACCAGGCGATCGATTCGGGATCGTAGAAATTGGCGTCCGATCCGTCGGTGCTCAACCGCTTCCACGCGCCGCCGACGGGGCGCACTGCGATATTGAAATTCTCGACATGGGCTTCCCATTTGCCGTCGGGCGAGCGGCGCGGGTTGTTATCGGCGGGAATCGCGAGGTCGCGTACGACGCCGAAGGCGCGCGGCCGGCCGGCGCGGGGCGCCTTGGCGCAGACATAGTCGGCGAGGCTGCATTGCCAGCCGTCGTCGTGCAGCGAAAATTTGATCGCCTTGCCGTCCGGGGAAAAGGCGAAGCTTTCGAACGGCAGACGTAGCGCGGTGGTGCGTTCGCCCGTTGCCTTGCCGAGCGCCGCCGCCAAGCGCTCATGGTCGAAGCTCGGCCGCTTCTTGCCCGACTTCATGTCATAAGTGACGAAGGCGAAGCCTCCGGGAACCGTCTTGCGATAGGAGTAGCCGCGTCCCTCGGCATTCCATTGGCCGGGAAAGGCGACATCCTGCGTCAGATACATCCAGCTTTCGCGCAGCGCGAGCGAACGATCGACGTCCGCCGCCGACACTTGCGCCGCCGCAGGAGCAGCAATGAAGGCAAATGCCAGCATGATGATGGGCCCGAACCGCATAATTCCCCCTGCTGATTGACGGGTGCGAGTTTATTGTATTTAGTATACGATGCAAGGCTGGTTTGGAGTCGGCTCAACAATATCCAGGGGGACGATGATGGCGCATCTGAAATGGATGATGACGGCGGCGGGCCTGGCGATCGCGGGGCCGCTCCACGCGCAGCCGGCAGCGCCGGTGCCGCAGACCGAGACCGATGCCTATACGCGCTACGAGCTGCTGGCGCCGGGCAGCAACAAATTCCGCATCATATATGAAATCACCGCGAGTTCGCCCGGCGCGACCGCCTATTACAACCCAATCCGCCCTGGCAGCGTCGCGACTGACGAAAGCGTCACCGACCGCGCCACCGGCAAGCCGCTGGTCTTCGGCGTCGTCCCCGGCGATGTCGCGAAGGCGGGCGGCGTGCGCGGTGCCAAGCCCGACGGTGAATATATCGAGGTCAAGCTCGCGCGCCCGGTGGCAGCCGACGGTGGCGAGGGCCGGGTGCTGATCGACAAAACCTATGCCGATGCCAAAAGCTATTACAGCGAGGGCGACGTCATCGTCTTCGACCGACCGCTCGGCAACAAGCGCAATTCGGTCGTCCTGCCTGCGGGATATGAACTGGTGTCGTGCAACTATCCGGCGCAGGTGCTTCAGGAAGCCGACGGCCGGATCAAGATCGCCTTCTGGAACAACACCCCCGCCGAGGCGCCGCTGCTGATCAAGGCGCGGCCCTCGCCCGGGCTCAAGGCCGTCCCGTCGAACGTCAAGGCGCCGCTTGTCGAGCGCGCGTATCAGAGCCGCGAGGTAACCTATTTCCTCCAGCCGCCCGAAACGCATAGTTTTGACCTGTATCACGACTATACCGAGACGCGGCCGGGGGTCGGCACCTATGTCAACATCGTCCGCGCCGGCAGCAGCGCGTCGAAACCGTCGGCGCGCAACCTCGACACCGGCGCGCCGCTGCGCTGGGAGATGCTGAAGGGCGATGCGATCCTGAAGGCAAACCCGTCCGAAAAAGGGGTGACCGCCGACACCGAAGCGGTCGTGTTCTATTTCGACCCGGTGAAACAGGGCGAAAGCGCGCGGCTGCGCTTTTCCGAAACCTATACCGACCCCGAACGCTATGGCGCGACCGGCGACGAACTCGTCTGGCACCGCTCGTTCGGGCGGCCGCTCAACACCGTCGTGCTTCCGGCGGGCTGGGTGCTGACCAACAGTTCGATCCCCGCGACGATCAGGCAGACCGACGACGGACGCACCCGGCTCGAATATATCAACCCGCGCGCCGACGAGATTGACGTGATCATCACCGCGCGGCAACGCGCGAAGTAACGGGCGAAAAGCGTCCCGAAGGGAGAGATAGATGACGTTCCTGACCCTCGCCTTGCTGGCCATGCAGCCGGCGGCACCCACCCCGCCCCCAGCGCCGGCGCTGGTCGCTGCGCCGTCGAAATGGGCGACGAAGGAAGGCGACGTCACGATCCGCGATTTCAAATTCCGCTCGGGCGAGATCATGCCCGCGGTCCGGCTGCATTATTCGACGCTCG
>NZ_DASWTD010000066.1:0-2084 GCF_036402335.1 Sphingopyxis sp.
AAGCGCCCCTCACCCGCCGCTCGATCTCGGCCGAACCGGCACCCACGCGCGCATGAACCTCGCAGCGTATGCCCTGTGCTGCCAATGCCTGCGCCGTGCCGACCGCGGTGCTGTCGCCCAGGATCAGGCAGAAGGGAATCATGGCCGACCAGCCTGATGGGCAAGCGGTTTTCGTGGAGTGGTCATGTCGCCGTAGGCAAGTAGCCCGAAGATGGCGACAGCACAGCCGGCGATGCCGAACGCTGCGCGTGCCAGCCCGATCAGCCGCGCCTTGCGACCCTTGCGAAGGTGGTTCCACCCTCGATCGAGCGAGGTACGCCAGGACAGCCAGCCATCGCCGATATCGCTCGCGCCGAACATCGCGATGGGGATCGCGACGGCCAGCATGATATGCCGGATGTCGGCGCGGGCGATCACGATGGCGAGAAAGGTCGCGACCAGAATGAACAGCGCGATGGCGTTGATGACGCTGTAGAGCGGGCGCAGCCGAAAGATCCGACGCGAGGGCGCAGCGAGGTAGCGCACGATCGGACGGCGGCAGGTGTCGCAGACCAGCATGTGCTGCCCCAGCGGCCAGCGGCGCATCGCCTCATGGCAATACGGGCATTCGGGCCGGGGCAGGCTGATCATATTCATGCGACGTGGCCGACCCTGATCGCATCGGGAAGTGCAGCCCGGATCACGTCGGCGACGTCGGGCACGCAGATCCAGTTGGAGAATCTCGGGTTCCAGATCGCCTTGCCCTTGCACAACGCGGAAAGAACCTCCCTGCCGATCTCATCGTCGCGCGCGGCCCGGAATGCGATGCGGCCATCTGGCAGTGTCCGCTCGACGATCCCGGCGCATACCTCGATAGGTGCGCCCGCCTTGACGGGAACCGCCTTGGCAGGGGGCGATACCTCCAAAACGGTGCATTCAACCGCTACCGATGTGGAGGGACTTTGCGCCGGATGAACAGTGACAGGCTCTGCCTCGACGTACGGCGGCAATTCCGGCACAGACGCGGCCTGGACGATGGGCATGTTGATCGGCCCAGACGGGTCGCCGGTATGAGACGTATCGGCGGCGTCCGTGCTGTCAGGAACGATGCCGAGGCGGGTATAGATATCGCCCTCCTGGACATGGTCGGCGATGAGCTGGTCGGCGATCTCGACCATCTGCGCGGCGGTGACGCCGGTCGAAAACATTCGTCCCAGGGGCGATGACCCGCCGAACGGCACCCAGGCTTTGTAAAGGTTGTCGCATTTGTAGATCGGCTCGTCGCTGCCGATTTTGGAACGGTCGATCATCGCGGTGGGCGGAACGGACACGAATACGCCGACCTCCGCGAACGCCCTGTCATGCCCTTTTCGCTTCAGCCACGCCTGCAGCACCTTGCGTTGTCGTTTGGCCTGTTCGACCGGATTGGGGATGTTCTGCGGCTGACGTTGCGAGCGATACCAGACCATCCATTCGCCATGCTCGTTCTTCGAGATCCGGCCAGAGTAGTTCTTGGATTCGAAGATCGAGGCGGTGCGCGACGCCCGCGACAGCAGGATATGATCGAACTGCGCGAACCCGCCCTGCCCGTCCGGCAGGCGCAGATCGTGGATAAGCAGGTTGCGGTCGTTGTCAGGCCCGAATTGGTGATCGAGCATATAGGCGGTCTCGCGCTCGCCCCGCATCCCCTGGCGTTGGTTCCGCACCGTCGATCGCACGCGCTCGGGGAGAGCCGCGAACTCGTCGGACGCCATCACTTCGTCGGCAAATGCGATCTCGGCCGCGCGGGTCGATTTCTTGCGGATCATCGTTTCGGCGTTCCCGGATTTGGCTGCGGCAGCGGTTGAACCGCCTGCGCCGGTAGCGGCGCGGAGGCGGGAGGCACCATTGCGGGCGGCTTGGCCGGCACCAGCCTCGCCTCGAGCCGTGGCCGTGCATCCTCGATCAGCTTGCGGAACGCATCGAGCGTCGCCAGCGTGGTGATCTTGCCGATGTCGGTCGAGGCGTAGCTTCCACCGAGCGCACCCACGCCAAGGCCGAGCAACAGCCCACCGCCCACGACGCCGATATCCTTCTTGCGCGCCGACCCGCTGGCGACCGCTTCC
>NZ_DASWTD010000067.1:0-6102 GCF_036402335.1 Sphingopyxis sp.
AGGGGAGCGGGCCGGTGCCGCGCGGTTGGGGGTGGATTAGAGGTCGACCCCCGCCGCGATGGCTTCGAGTTTCCGCAGCCGTTCCTTGAGATCGGCGATCTCGATTCGCGAGCCGGCGTGGGGGACGGCGGGGTCATGGCCTATGCTGTGGCCTGCGGCGAGTTCCTCGCGCTTCAGCTGGATCCAGTCGCGCCAGCCGCGGAGCGCGACGAGGCTGATGATGGTCAGCGCGACCAGCGCGACGGCGGCGGTGGTAAAGTCAGGATGGATGAAAGCCATGAGCGTTGCTCCTTTGCCGGCGTTCAGATTTTGCTGCTGTCGCGCAGCTTCTCGATTTCCTGATCGAGCGTCACGGCGCGATTATTGTCGGTGGCGATGCGTTCGAGGACCTGGATGCGCTCCTTGAGCGCCCGGATTTCGGCCTGCAGTGCCTTGGTCTCGCCATTGTCGGTGGCGACGAAATACTCGCCCCCCTTGTGATCGCGGCGAATGCCATGCTTGGCGCGGACGATGCTGCCGATCGTCACGATCAGAACGATGCCGATTACCATTTCAAACGGACCCATGGGGAGTATCCTTTCCGTATATGTCTTGCTTAGTTCAGCGGAGCGTCGCGCAGCTTTTCGATCTCGTCGGCGACATCGATACCCTTGTCGGTAACGATGCGCTCGAGAACGCGGACGCGCGCTTCCAGCCGTTCGGTATGCGCCGCATATTGCGCGGCTTTTTCGGCGGTCTCGTTCGTGATCGCCTTGAACTGCCGTTCCTTGAACTTGAGGTGACGCTCATAGGCGGCGTAGCCGATGCCGAGCGTGACCGGCAGTCCGACGACGATCAACAGAATGACGATGGCTTCCATGTCTGTCCCTTCAGTTCGACGGGCGCCGCAGCGCCTCGATCTCGTGGCTGAGCCGGTGACCTTCGTCGGTGACGATGCGTTCGATGACCGCGAGGCGATCCTTCACCGAGCCAAGCTCGGCGCGCAGCTGGGCATTTTCCTGGCTGACCAGCTTGACGCGCTCCATCGCCTCGTCGCTCGTCCTCGGATAAACCGCCTTACCCCAGCTGTTTTCGAGCGGATAACCGTTCTTGACGCGGAGCCAGGTGGTGAAGACCCAACCGCCGACCCCGGCCAGACCGACGGTTATGGCGACGGGAGCGATAATGTTCAGGACGTCCAAATTCATCGTCTCAAATCCTCTCAGCGCAGCCGGTCGATCTGGTTGGCGAGCTCTGCCGCCTGTCCGTGATTTTCGGTCGCGATACGCTCGAGAACCGAAATCCGGTCCTCCAGACGGCTGACCTGGTCCGCCAGCTTGGCATTGTCGCCTTCCAGCAGCGCGATTTTTCGATCAGCGTCGGGGTCGGATCGATGAACCGTGCCGCCCCATTCATTTTCAACCGGATAGCCGTGCTTGGCGCGGATCCAGGTGGTGAACATCCAGCCGCCGACCGACAATGCGATAATGGCGAGGACGAAACCGGTACCCCCGAAATTCATTTTCTGTCTCCCTGTTTGTGCCCCAAGGATCTTTGGGTCCGCTCAGCGCAGCGCGTCGATCTCGTCGGCGAGGCGGCGGTTGTGGCTGGTGTAATATTGTTCGATGTCGGCGAGCCGGCGGTCGATGTCGCGGAAGCGCGAGCGGATGTCGCGGGTCGAGGCGCTGGGGTTCGAGCGAACCCCCTGCCAGAACTTCGCCTCCTCGTTCGATCCATAGAGCGCGAACGGCTTGGGCGTGCCCATCCAGGCGACCATCCAGTAAGCGATCAGCGTCCAGGGAAAACCGCCCATCAGCGTCAGCAACACCGCGCCGACGCGGACCCAGAGGACGTCGATCCCGCTATAATCCGCGATCCCGGCACACACGCCGCTCCACTTGGCGTTCTGCTTGTCGAGGTAGAATTTCGTGCGACTGGCAGACATCTCAGTTTCTCCTGGTCATATTTTCGAGTTGCGCCAGGTCTTCATCGCTACGCACCGCGGGGCGGAAGTCGGGATGGTCGGCGCTGATGATCCGTTCGACGGTATGAAGACGATTCTCGAGCCTGCGAGCCGTATCATAGAGTTCATCGAGCAGTTGTTCATCTTCCCCGGTCAGCGTCTTGGCCTGCTTCCACTTGGTTATATAGTGGAGGATCAGCCAGGGCAGACCGAGGAAGAGCGTTCCGATGACGATCGGGACGATGATGATTTCTTCCATCGGTCCGGCTCCTTATTGTTTGCTGGCCTGCGCGGCTTTCAGGGCCGCGAGTTCGTCGGCGACCTTGTCGGCGGCCTGCAATTCGGCGATCTCTTCATCGAGCGACTTTTTATAGCCGAGGTTCAGCGCATCGGCGCGGCCTTCGGCTTCGTCGACGCGGCGTTCGAGGATCTCGAAGCGCGAGAAGGCATCTTCGACGCGGTCGCCATTGGTCATCTCGCGCAGCTTGTAGCGGTTCTCGGCGCTTTCGAGGCGGTTGACCGCGCTCGACTGGCGCGCCCGCGCTTCCGAAAGCTTCTTCTGCAGCTTGGCGATATCGTCTTCATAACCTTTGAGCGCATCATCGAGCACCGAAATCTCGGCTTTCAGGCGCTCGGCCATGTCGCCGGCCTTCTGCTTTTCGACCAGCGCGGCCGTGGCAAGATCTTCGCGGTCCTTCGACAGCGCGAGTTCGGCCTTCTCCTTCCAGCCATCCTGCAGGCTTTCGAGCTTGGCGATGTGGCGGCGCATTTCCTTTTGGTCCGCGATCGTGCGGGCAGCGGAGGCGCGAACTTCGACGAGCGTTTCGTTCATCTCGAAGATGATCTGGCGGATCATCTTTTCGGGGTCTTCGGCCCGGTCGAGCAGGTCGGTGACGTTGGCGGCAATGATGTCGCGGGTTCGTGAAAAAATACCCATTTTGAAACTCCTGTCGAAAATCTTGAGACCTGTGTCTTTTTTTGAAGAAAGGCTGGTGCCGGGGCGGGGCAAGGGGGGAGAGTGCCCCGGCACCAGTGCCGGTCAGGCCAAAGGACTGACCGCCGGGGACAAAACAGCGGCAACCAGCGGGCCGGCGGGGGTGCCGGTGATGCTGGCGGCGGCCTGGGGCTGGTCGATCACGCCGACGAGGATGGCCAGCGCTCCGGCCGTGCTCAGCACGAAAGTGGCGGCTTGGGCAAACATCGACTTCATGATCGAACCTTCCTGTGCTTTTCGCTGCACCGGCACGATCTGCGCCGGTTCGTCATAAACAATGCAGAAGCCGTGCCAATTGCTTGAACATACGGAAAACCGCCAAACTTCACACCGAAACAGATATCCTCTTCGAATTGACTTGCCAATCAACGGGAAAATTTGCCAATGATTGGGAATGGAGCGCGAGACGCAATTTATCGGCCAATCGGCAGCGTTTCAGGACGCGGTCGAACGCGCGAGTCTCGCGGCTTCGCTCGATCGGCCGGTGCTGGTGATCGGCGAGCGCGGGACCGGCAAGGAGCTGATCGCCGAGCGCCTTCACCGCCTGTCGACGCGCTGGGACCGCCCCTATGTGATCATGAACTGCGCCGCGATGCCCGAGACGCTGATCGAGTCCGAACTGTTCGGGCACGAGGCGGGAGCCTTCACGGGCGCGACGCGGACGCGCGCCGGCCGGTTCGAGGAAGCCGACGGCGGCACGCTGTTCCTCGACGAGCTTGCGACGATGTCGATGGGCGCACAGGAACGGCTGCTCCGCGCGGTCGAATATGGCGAAGTCACGCGCGTCGGATCGTCGCGCCCGATCCGCGTCGACGTCCGCATCGTCGCCGCGACCAACGAACATCTGCCGGCGCTGGTCGACGACAATCGCTTCCGCGCCGACCTGCTCGACCGCCTGTCGTTCGAGGTCATCACCCTGCCTCCGCTCCGCGCGCGCGAGGGCGATATCGAAGTGCTCGCCACCTATTTCGGCCAGCGCATGGCGACGGTGCTCGGCTGGGAAGAATGGCCAGGCTTCGGTCCGCGCGCACTCGCCGCGATGGAAGGGCACGACTGGCCGGGCAATGTCCGCGAACTCAGGAACGTCATCGAACGCGCCATCTATCGCTGGGCCGACCCCGAAAAGCCCGTCGATGCCGTAAGCTTCGATCCCTTCGCGAGCCCGTGGCAGCCGGTGTCGCGCAAGGCTGCGGCGAAAGCGGAAGCCGTCACCGCGCCCGCAAGCGACGTTGCCCCCGCGGCTCCGCCATCAGGCCCGGTCAGTGACCTGCGCGCCGCGGTCGATGGATATGAAAGACAAATCCTCGCCGACACGATGGCGCGTTGCCGCTTCAACCAGAAGGTCGCGGCCGAGGCGCTCGGGCTGAGCTACGACCAGATTCGCCATGCGTTGAAGAAGCACGGGTTGAATCAATGAGCGTCGCTCCCCGCCTTTGCGGGGGCGACGGATATTACTGCCCCGGCAGCTGGGCGCTCAGCGCCTCGATCACCGCATCCTGCGTCGACACCATATCGGCGAGCCGGTCGCGCAGTGCATAGATGTCGGGGAGACCATCGATCGCTTCGTCGACGCTGCGTTCGAGGTAGAGGCGGTCGATGTCGGCAAGCGCCCCGGTGAGCGGCGCGCGCGCGGCGACCAGCCGCGAAATAGCCTGCTGCGCGACAACCCAGCGCTCGCTGGCAACCGGCGCGCCTGCCGCGGCGGATACGAGCGACGCTGCCTGATCGCGCTCGGCGGCGAAACCTTGCTGCCCGGCAGCGCCATCGGATTCCCAGCGCGCAAGGCGACCCGCGAGATCGGCCGGCAGCGGGCCCGGAGGCGCAACCACGACGGCAGGCGGCGCGACGTCGAATCGCCCCTCGACCGGCCTTTTGGCCAGCGAGGGCGCGCCCTCATTCCGGGCTGCGGCGCACGCCGTCAGCGACAGCGACGTCACGGCCGCAACGGGCAGGAAAAAGAAGGCGCGCTTGATCATGGCCCCTGATATGGGCGGCAGGCCCGGGCAGCAAGCGCGAATCAGGACATGGTGCCGCCGCGATCGCGCTGCGTGCCGCAAAAGCGCAAAAAGCACGGGAATATGCGGTTGACAGCACGGCCCTGGCTCGCTAATGGCGCTGACTTTCCCGCATGCCGGAAAAATCGCCTGCTCTGGCGGGTGACTGGCAGCGTGGGTGTTTTAGTTTCTGATTGGATGGAAGACCATGTTCGCAATCGTGCGCACGGGCGGCAAGCAGTATCGCGTCGCCGCCGGAGACAAGATCGCCGTTGAAAAGATCGACGGCGAAGCTGGCGACACCGTGTCGCTCGGCGACATCCTGCTGGCCGGTGACGGCGGCGAAGTGAAGAGCGCCGAAGGCCTCGTCGTTTCGGCCGAGATCATCGCCCAGACGCGCGGCGAAAAGGTCATCGTGTTCAAGAAGCGCCGCCGGCATAACTATCGCCGTCGCAACGGCCACCGTCAGTCGCTGACGCTGCTGCGCATCCTTGCGGTCGGCGATGCCAAGAAGGCCGCGCCGAAGAAGGAAGCCGCTCCGAAGGCCGAGGCCGCTCCGGCTGCCGAAGCCAAGGCTGCTGCGCCCGCCAAGGAAGCTGCGCCGAAGAAGGCTGCTGCTCCGAAGGCCGAAGCCGCCGAAGCGCCCGCCAAGAAGCCCGCTGCCAAGAAGGCAGCCCCCAAGAAGGAAGCCTGAGCGCGGCAACGCGGCTCGGCCCCTCGAACGAACTAAGGAGCATCAGTCATGGCACATAAGAAAGCAGGCGGTTCTTCGCGCAACGGTCGCGACTCAGCCGGCCGCCGCCTTGGCGTGAAGAAGTTCGGCGGTCAGGAAGTGATCGGCGGCAACATTATCGTGCGTCAGCGCGGCACCAAGGTTTACCCGGGTGTCAACGTTGGCATGGGCAAGGACCACACGCTGTTCGCAACCGCCGACGGCCGCGTCCGATTCCACGATGGCAAGCTTGGCCGCAAATTTGTGTCGGTCGACGCCATGGCGGAAGCAGCCGAATAAAGGACGATCTGCACGGGTCGCCCACCAAGGGATGACCCGGAACGGTCCTTTCCGCACCAGCGGGAACAAAGTTCGAAAAGAGGGAGACGGGTCACCCCCGGACTCCCTTTTTTCTTGCCTGAATTCCGTACTCTAGCGGGCAGGCGCGAAAATCGGGCCA
>NZ_DASWTD010000068.1:0-1525 GCF_036402335.1 Sphingopyxis sp.
GAACCTGCGAACATCGCGTTCGGCGCCGAACGGCGCAAGGAAAGCTATGCGATCCGCGCCGGCGATCCCGCTTCCTATGCGATCGGTCCGGGTGCCGCGACGGGACTGGCGCCGAACAGTAACGGTTTTCCAGGTTTCAGCCCGCTGAGCGCGGGCGAATGGTCGCAGACCAGCTATGCGGGCTATCTTGACGTCGAGGTCCGGCCAGCCGAGATGCTGACGCTCGGTGCAGCGGGACGCTACGAGGATTTTTCGGCCTTTGGCGACACCTTCAATTACAAGCTGTCGGCGCGCCTCGAACCCTTTAGCGGCGTGGCGCTGCGGGCGACCTACTCGACCGGTTTCCGCGCGCCGACCCCGGCGCAGCTCAACGCGCTCACCACCAGCCAAGGGCTCGACACGCGGACGTTGCAGATCTTCAACACCGGGCGACTGTCGCCGAGTGATCCGATCGCGATCGCTCTGGGTGCCAAGCCATTGACCCCCGAAAAATCGCGTACGCTGACCGCGGGCCTGACTTTCCAGTCGGACTTCGGACTGACGGGAAGCATCGACGTCTACCAGATCAAGCTGCGCGACCGGTTCGGCCAGTCGGCGACCTTCGCAGTGCCCGCCGATCTGCCCAATCCGCAGCGCTTCACCGCGGTCACCTATTTCACCAATGATTTCGACACGCGCACGCGCGGGATCGATGTCGTGCTCGCCTATGCGCGCGATGTCGGCCCGGGTAAGGCCGACATCAGCCTTGCCTACAACTATAACCAGACGCGGGTGACGAGCGGTACGAGCGCGTCGATCGGGAACGAGACGCAGCGGATCCTGTTCGAGGATCGCCTGCCCAAGCATAATGGCACCGCCGCGCTCGGCTATACGATCGGCCGCTTCGGATTGCAGGGCCGTGCGCGCTATTATGGGGCGTGGACCGACGTCAGCGGCAATACGACGGGCGAGGTCTTCCAGCGCTTCGGATCGATGGTGATGTTCGACCTGTCCGCGAGCCTCCAGCTGAACGATCATCTGTCGATTCGCGCGGGCGCCGAGAATATCTTCGACACCTATCCCGACGAGGCGACCAACCAGGCGGTGCGCGGGCTCATCTATTCGCGCAATGCGCCCTATGACACCGACGGCGGTCAATATTATGTCCGCCTCGGGATCAATTTCTGATGCAAGGGAAGCCGGCGTGGAGCTGAATCGGAGGCAGATGCTGATGGCGGCCGCGGCGGCGCCGGTGGCGGGGCGGCTCGAAGCCGCGCCGCTGCCGGCCGGCGCGCGGCCCGATGACGAGCCTTATTGGGCGAAGGTCGCGGCGCAATATGACGTGGTCGAGGGCATCATCCAGCTCGAGAATGGCAATTGGGGCATGATGGCGCGGCCCGTGCTCGAGCAATATGAAGCTGCGGTCCGGCGGGTGAACCGTTCGACGAGCTATTATGCCCGTCGCGGTCTTTTCCCCGACCTGATGGCGGTGCGCGCCCGCGTCGCGGCCAAGCTGGGCGTCACGCCCGACGAAATCGCCTTCACG
>NZ_DASWTD010000069.1:0-5908 GCF_036402335.1 Sphingopyxis sp.
GGCAACCTCGCGCCACAGGCCCCTCCGTCAGCGCTTCGCGCTGCCACCTCCCCATGGCTGCGCCACAGGGAGGAAGGAGGTGCAGCTTCCGGCCGAAACCGGACGCCCCCATATCCCGTTCGTGTCGAGCGCATTCGGGACGTTCATCGGCGCTGGCCATGCCCGGGGAACGATTGCCATTTGCGCCGCGTGGCCTATGCAATCGGATATGAAGACCGAAATTCTCGCTGTCCTGACAGGCAAGGCCCGCCCTTTTCGCGGCGACGAGCCAAGCGCGATCGGCAAGCTGCCGGTCGCCGACGCGGCGGCGATCGACGCGATGGGGCTTGTCGGCGACGAGCAGGCCGACCGCATGGTCCATGGCGGCGTGGACAAGGCGATCCACCATTATCCCGCCGACCATTATGACTGGTGGCGCAGCCATCTCGGCGATGCGCCCTTGCTCGATGCCCCGGGGGCGTTCGGGGAGAATATCTCGACCGCGGGCTTCGACGAACAGACGGTCTTTCTCGGCGACCGCTTCCGCCTCGGTACCGCGCTGGTCGAGGTGACGCAGGCGCGTCAGCCGTGCTGGAAACTCGACCACCGGTTCGGGGCGAGGGGCGTGATGGCTGCGGTCGTCGCGACGCGGCGGACGGGCTGGTACTACCGCGTCCTCGAACCCGGCAGCGTGCGCGCGGGCGACGCGCTCGAACTTGTCGAACGACCATGGCCCGGCTGGCCGCTAGCCTCGCTGTTCGGCCTTTTGATCGGCGGTGAGGCGAAGGATCGACCGGCGGACCTGCGCGCGCTTCGCGACATACCTGTGCTCGCCGAGACCTGGAAAGTCCGGCGCGCCAAGCTCGCCGAGCAGTTCGGCACCGACTAGGAGGCGGTCAGCGCATAACGTTTCGGGGGCAGGCCGACGTGGCGCGCGAAGGCGGTGCTGAACGCGCTCGCCGAGCCATAGCCGACCCGCTCCGCAATCGTCGCCATGTCGCCCGCCTTGCGGCGGAGCAGGTCCTTGGCGAGGTTCATGCGCCAGGCTTGCAGATATTCCATCGGCGGCACGCCAATCGTCCGCGCGAAGCGATCGAAGAAAGCCGAGCGCGACAGCGCCGCCTCTTTCGCTAGCGCGGCGACGGTCCATGGCCGCGCCGGCTCGCCGTGGATTCGCCGGATCGCCGCCGCGAGCCGAGGATCGCCAAGCGCGCGGAGCAATCCTGGCGGCGCTTCGTCGCCTTCGATCGAACGCAGCGCCTCGACGATCAGCACTTCGACCAGCCGCGAGAGGATGAGGTCGCTGCCGGGCCGATCGGCGCCCGTTTCCTCGCGCACCAGCCGGACGAGCGTCGCCAGTCGCTCGGCACCGCTGAGGTGAATGAGCGCCGGAAGTTGCGACACGAGCAGCGCGGCGTCGGGCGAATCGAAAACGAAATAGCCGCCGAGCATCCGCACATCGGCGTCGCCGTCCGGCCGCCCGTGACGCACCTCTCCGGCCAGGCCTGCCGCCGCGTCGTGTGGATCGACGAAAACCGGCTCGGCGGACTCGAACCCCGACATGGTAAAGCCGGGGGTCGCAGGAAGGAAGATGAAGTCCCCCGCCTCGATCGTCACCGCCCCGGCGCCGTCGACCGCGAGCCGGCACCGTCCCTCGATCACCGTGCAGAAGCCGGGATGACCGAAGTCGCCGTAGCGCACGGCCCAAGGCCCGGCACCGCTGATCCCCTTGGCAAAGACGGTTCGCGGGCGGAGCAGCGCGATAAGATCGGACAAGGGATCGGACATATCCGGACTATCTGTAATGAATAACGGATTTCAGATTATAGATAGTCCGGATGGTCTTGGCTAGACGCTTTCCACCAACTTCGAAAAGGAAAATGTCCATGCAAACCATCCTCATCACCGGTTGCTCGTCGGGTTATGGCCTTGAAACCGCACGCCATTTCCACGCGCAGGGCTGGACCGTCATCGCCACGATGCGGAGCCCCTCCGCGGCACCTTTTGCAACATCCGAAACACTGCGCACCCTCACGCTCGACGTCACCGACGAAGATAGCATCGCGCTCGCGCTCGAACGCGCAGGCCCGATCGACGTGCTCGTCAACAACGCCGGGATCGGCCTGTTCGGCGCGCTCGAACATTCGCCGATGCAGAAGATCCGCGACGTCTATGCGACCAACACGCTGGGCACGATCGCGATGACGCAGGCGGTAATCCCGCAGATGCGCGAACGCGGTTCGGGTACGATCGTCAACATCACCTCATCGGCGACGCTGGCACCTTTCCCGCTTGCCGCTGCGTACACCGGCAGCAAGACCGCAATCCAGGGTTTCACCGGCTCGCTCGCGCAAGAACTGGAACCCCTCGGCATTTCGGTGAAGCTCGTCGAACCCGGATATGGTCCGACGACCGCGTTCGCGCAAAACACCGATATCCGCCTCGAGGACGTCCTGCCCGAGCCCTATGGCAGCTATGCCGCGCCGATCCTCGCCGCGATGGCCGAGCCCGCGCTGTTCACGACCGAGGCCGATGTCGCGGCGGCGGTGTGGCAGGCGGTTCACGACCGGACGGGACAGCCGCATTTCCCTGCCGGTGCCGACGCGCTCGCGCTTATGGCCTGATGCAATGGTCAGGGGGCGGCGTGTCGCCGAAAAATTCGGCATCGGCCTGCCGTGCTTCGGCCGCGAAGCGTTCGACGTAGCCGGCGAGCAGTTCGGTTTCCGCGGCCGTGAAATGCAACCCCAGCTTGCTGCGCCGCCAGAGGACATCGTCGGCGGTGCGCGCCCACTCGCGCATTGCCATCCAGCGTAGCTCGGCGACGCTGAGGCCGTGTGCGATTTCGCCGCCGAGCGCATCCCAACCCGTAGCATCGCCCAGCCAGCGGCGCGCATCGGTGCCATAGGCCTTGACGATACGGTCAACCGTCGCGGCGGTGAGGAAGGGATGGGCGAGCTTATACTCGGCCTTCAGGGCCGCAGCCCCATCGGTCCGGAAATCGCCGCCGGGCAGCGGCGCCTTTGCGGTCCAGTGTTTGCCCGAGAGTGCAGCGATGTGGCCTGCGAGTTCGTCGACCGCATCCTCGGCGACATGGCGATAGCTGGTGATCTTGCCACCATAGATGGTGAGCAGCGGCGCGCCCTCGGCCATGTCCAGGTCGATGCGGTAGCCCCGGGTCGCGGCTTCGGGGCGGCCCGATCCATCCTCGATCAACGGCCGCACGCCCGAATAGGTCCAGACGACATCGGCGGGGGTGACGGGGGTGCGGAAATAAAGGCTCGCGCCTTCGCACAGATAGGCGATCTCTTCGTCGCTCGCCTTTGCCTCGCTCGCCGGCCCTTCATGATCCTGATCGGTGGTCCCGATCAGCGTGAAGTCGCGTTCATAGGGGATGGCGAAGAAGATGCGGCCGTCGGGAAGCTGGAAGAAATAAGCATAGTCATGTTCGAAGATCTTGCGCACGACGATGTGCGATCCGCGCACCAGCCGCATCTGGTGATCGGGCTCGGCGTCGGCGCGTTTGAGCAGGTCGAGCACCGCAGGCCCTGCGGCGTTGACGACGCTGCGGCCGGTGAAGCGATATTGATGCCCCTGACCGTCGCGCGCGTCGACGACCCACAGGCCGTCCTCGCAGCGCAGCATCTCGGCGCGCGTGCGCGTGCGGATGCGTGCACCGCGGTCGGCGGCATCGCGCGCGTTGAGCGCGACGAGCCGCGCGTCGTCGACCCAGCCATCCGAATATTCGAAACCGTGGACATATTGCGGTTGGAGCGGCCCGCCCGCAGCGTGACGGCGAAGGTCGATCGAGCGCGTCGCGGGCAGTTTCCGGCGGCCGCCGATATGATCGTAGAGGAAGAGGCCGAGCCGGAGCAGCCAGCGCGGGCGGAGGCCGGGTCGATGTGGGAGTACGAAGCGCAGCGGACGGATAATATGCGGCGCGATCGCCCACAGAACTTCGCGTTCCCTGAGCGCTTCACGGACGAGCCCGAATTCATAATGTTCGAGGTAGCGCAGCCCGCCATGGATCAGCTTGGTCGACTTCGACGAGGTGCCCTCGGCAAGGTCGTTTGCTTCGAGGAGAAGAACCCGCGCACCGCGCCCGGCGGCGTCGCGCGCTACGCCCGCGCCATTGACGCCGCCGCCGACGACGATGACATCATAGGGTGCGGGGTTTTCGGACATCGCGAAATCCTATGGCAGCGTTGTCGGATTTGCCAAGGGGCGACATCGTATGCGGCTTACGTATGCGCGTTGCATTCGCGCTGCGTATCCCCCAATTCCTTGCATGTTATCCAAGGGGACGATTGTGAGCGTGAAAGTCGAAACACTGGTGCTGTTCGGCGCGACGGGCGACCTCGCGCAGCGTATGCTCTTTCCCTCGCTCTATAATCTCCATCTCGACGGTCTGCTCGCCGACGCGTTGACGATCATCGGATCGGGGCGCTCGAAAATGGATCGCGCGGCATTCCAGGCGCAGGTTCGGGAAGCGCTGGTCGAGCATCTGCCTGCCGAGCGCATTGAGGAGGCGGGCGTTGCGGCCTTTCTCGATCGTATCGATTATTGCGCGATCGATGCGGGAGCGGGGACGGGCTATGACACACTCGCCGCGCTGCTCGGTGACCGCATGGGCCGCCCGATCGGTGTCTACCTCTCGACCCCGCCATCGATGTTCGGCCCAATCGCGCAGGGACTCAAAAGCGCGAACATCGCGTGCGCCGAATGCCGCATCGCGATGGAAAAGCCGATCGGCCACGATCTCGCCTCGTCGCGCGACGTCAACGCGCAGGTCGGTGATGCCTTTGCCGAGGACCGCGTGTTCCGCATCGACCATTATCTCGGCAAGGAAACGGTGCAGAACCTGCTCGCGCTGCGTTTTGCCAACATGTTGTTCGAGCCGTTGTGGAATGCGCAGGCGATCGATCATGTCCAGATCACCGTCGCCGAGACCGTCGGGCTCGAGGGCCGTGTTTCCTATTATGACGGTGTCGGCGCGCTCAAGGACATGGTCCAGAACCATATGCTCCAGCTGCTTGCGATCATCGCGATGGAGCCGCCTTCGAGTGTTTCGTCGACCGCGGTGCGCGACGAGAAGGTCAAGCTGCTCCGGAGCCTCCGCAAGCTGACCGCCGCCGACGTCAAGGAGCACAGCGTGAAGGGGCAGTACACCAGCGGAGCCGTCAATGGCGGCGCGGTTGCGGGTTATGCCGACGAACTCGGCAACCCGTCGAACACTGAGACTTTCGTCGCGATCAAGGCCTATATCGACAATTGGCGCTGGAAGGGCGTGCCCTTTTACCTGCGCACCGGCAAGCGCATGCCGCAGCGCAAGTCCGAAGTGCTGATCCAGTTCAAGCCGGTGCCGCACAATATCTTCGCGCGCGTCGGCGCGGGCAAGCTCGATGCGAACAGCATGATCATCAACCTCCAGCCCGAAGAAAATATCCGGGTCAAGGTGATGGCGAAACAGCCCGGGCTCGACCGCGACGGCGTGAAGCTGAAGGAAGTGACGATGGACGTCTCGCTCTCGCACAGCTTTGCCGGCGAGCGGCGGCGCATCGCTTATGAGCGCCTGCTGCTCGATTTCATCGAGGGTGACCAGACGCTGTTCGTGCGCCGCGACGAGGTCGAGGCGCAATGGCAGTGGATCGATTCGATCCGCGACGCCTGGGCCGAAGTCGACATGGCGCCGCAGAATTACACCGCGGGAAGCTGGGGGCCGTCGAGTGCAATCGCGCTGATCGAGCGCGCCGGAGCGAGCTGGCATGACTGAAGAAATAGCACGTCGCCCCCGCGAAGGCGGGGGCCGCCGTCGGCCTTACTCTTCGTCGCTGCATAGACCCTCCAGCGGCCCCCGCCTTCGCGGGGGCGACGGGAAAATTTATGACTGATCTCCACCCTACCATCGCTGCCGTCACCGACCGCATTATCG
>NZ_DASWTD010000070.1:0-3715 GCF_036402335.1 Sphingopyxis sp.
TTCTTTGCCATCGAATCGATATTTATAGCGCCAAAGCTTCGATCCTGACGGCTTCACAAGGACATAAAGCCCGTCGCCGTCGAACAGTTTATATTCCTTGGAGCGGCGCGCCGCATATTTGATTTCGAGGTCCTTGAGAGCCATGGGGGTCTTTTCCGTTGGGGGTCTTTTGCCGATGTGGCCAAAAAAGACCCCCAGATCAAATCGACGTCGACACATCCGGACGCACGACGTCGGATCGCGACGACCCCCATCAAACGGCTGAAATCGTGGATTTTTTTGCAAAGAAAGACGTCGATGGACGCTGTCGGACGATGTTGGAAATTTGGCCGTTGGTAGCGGAGGAGGGACTCGAACCCCCGACACGCGGATTATGATTCCGCTGCTCTAACCGGCTGAGCTACTCCGCCCCGAAGGGTCGCCGCCATGGGCGAGCAGCGCCTATAGGCAGGGCATCGACGCGGGTCAATATCATGCGCGCACTCCGCGAAAATTGCGTGCGAAGGCAGGCTGCCACGGCCCGCCGAGGTAGTGATGAGCGGCGAGACCCGCGATCGCCAGCGCGCGCGGCTCGAAGCCGGCGGCGAGTTCGGCGAGCAACGCCCGCGCCTCGCTGGGCGCGACCTTGTTCTGGACGGTGATGTGGAGCCGCGGCACGCCCTGGTCCTGCAAGGTCAGCATTCCGGTGAAATGATCGGCGATGCGTTCGCGGATCGCCAACAGGTCAGGACTGTCGATGCGAAAGGCGACACCGCCGCCGAGCGAATAGATTTCACGCAGGCGCGCCCGCGGCGCCGGCGTGTCGGCGACGATGCGGCGAATCAGCCGGTCGAGTTCATCGAGACACGACGGCGGCAACTGGTGGAACAGCGTGATGTGCGCCGCGAGACGGTTACGCCCGGGCGGATAATGCGCGGCGCGCAGATTGTCGAAAGCAAGCTGGTCCGCCGCACCCATCGTCGCGGTCACGATGATGGGTACGGCGCCGGCGGCCCGGTCGGGAGGGGGGATGTCCGGGCCGCCTATCGGGATCAGGCCGCCTGCGACAGCTTGCCCTGATACGGGTTCGCCTTCACCCACTCGAGTGCCTTTTCGGGGGTCGATTCGATATAGGGGTCGCTGTCGGTGCCGACATCGTTGATGCCGGGTTCGACGAACATCTGGACGACGACACCGTCGTCGACGATCGCCGTGTAGCGCCAGCTGCGCATGCCGAAGCCAAGGTGGTCCTTGTTGATCAGCATGCCCATGCGGCGCGTGAACGCGGCCGAGCCGTCGGGAACCATCTTCACCTTTTCGACGCCGAGGCTCTTGCCCCAGTTGAACATCACGAAGGCGTCGTTGACGCTGATGCAGTGGATATCGGCGACGCCGGCGGCAGCGAAATCGTCATGCAGGCGCTCGAAGCCCGGGCACTGCTCGTTCGAGCAGGTCGGAGTGTAGGCGCCGGGAAGGCCGAACAGCACGTGACGGCCTTCGCCGAACAGTTCGGCGGTGTCGACGTCCTGCCAGCGGAACGGGTTCGGACCTTCGACGGCTTCGTCGCGGACGCGGGTCTTGAGCGTCACGGCGGGAACGGGCTGATTGATCATGGGAGAGCCTTTCTCTTGTTGGTTTCGTGCGCCTAAGCGCATGAAAGGCTGCGGCGGTCCAATCGATAAATTGGCAGAGGTTGATCGGATTTTACGATTAACCCCGATTGCAGGAATTCGAATGCCGAAAGGCGCAAAAACGCTATAGGCTGGCCCAGAATCGCTGCAGCGCCGCGGCGACTTCGGCCGGTCGCTCGGCGATGGCCCAATGCCCTGCCCCCTCGATCACGGTCAGCGGCGTGCGCGTGTTGGCGGCGAAACGCTCGGCGACCGACAGTTCGACATAGGGATCGCCCGCGCCCCAGATCAGCGTGCCGTTCGCGGGCAATCGGGGGATATCGCGCGCCCAGTCATGCTCGAAACTCAGCCCCTTTGCCGAGCGATAGAGTTTGAGGATCGCGCGGCGCTTGTCCTTCAGTGCCCATTGCGCGGCCTCTTCGTTCGCGATGTCGGCGGGCATGCCTTGCGCCGCGAGGCCTTCGGCAAGTTTGGCGGGCTTGCTGAGCGCCATGAAGAGCTCGCCGAGCACGGGCGTATTCCAGATGCGCGCGAGCCGGTGACCGCGATAATCGGGATCGATCACCGCGTTCGAGATCGCCCAGCTGCGGATGAGGTCGGGGCGCAGCATCGCGACGCGCTGCGCAATCAGCGCGCCCCAGTCGTGGCCGACGATATCGATCGGGCCGTGCGCCGCATGCAATGCTTCCGCCTGCCCGACCGCCCAGTCGGCATAAGCTTCCTTGGTCGCGGGAAAACCGCGGGGCAGCGATGCGGTGAAACCCGGGAGCGCGGGAACCGCAACCGGCGTGTCGCCAAGATCGAGTTCGGCGAGCAACGGCTGCCAGATGAGGGGGCTGTCGGGGACGCCGTGGATGAAGAGTTTCGCGGTGGTCATATTACCCTCCCTATCCGTCGCTCCCGCGAAGGCGGGGGCCGTTGTCGACCTTACACTACCTCTCCAGCGGCCCCCGCCTTCGCGGGGGCGACGATCAGGGGATGCGGCCTCTACTCCATCTCCCCGCGCTCGCGGCGCAGTTGATACCATTTCTGCACATTCGCATTATGCTCGGCGAGCGTGCGCGCGAAGATGTGGCCGCCGTCACCCTTGGCAACGAAGAAGAGATAGTCGTTCGCCTCGGGATCGAGCACCGCCGCGATCGACGCCTTGCCGGGGTTGGCGATCGGCCCCTGCGGCAGGCCGATCATGCTGTAGGTGTTATAGCCGTTCACCGCCTGGATCTCGGAGCGCAGGATGCGGCGGCCCAGCGGCTTGCCCCGGGTGATCGGATAGATGATCGTCGGGTCGGCCTGGAGCCGCATGCCGACCGCAAGGCGGTTGGTATAGACGCCGGCGACGGTGCGACGCTCGGCGGGCACGCCGGTTTCCTTCTCGACGATCGAGGCAAGCGCCATCGCCTCGTTGCGATCCTTGACCGCGGTGCGCGGCGTGCGCTTCGCCCACAGTTCGCCAAACGCCTTGTCCATCGCCGCCTGCATCCGCTTGACCACGGCGGCGCGGCTTTCGCCCGTGGTGAAAGCGTAGCTGTCGGGAAGGATGCTGCCCTCAGCGGGAACCGGGATTTCGCCCTTCAACCGCCTTTCAGCCATCAGCCGCTCCCACACCATGATCGAGGGCATGCCCTCGGGGATCATGACGAAGCGCTGGATCGTCTTGCCCGACTGGAAGAGCTGGAGGATGTCGCCCGCATCCATCCCCTTTTCGATCTTGTACTCGCCGGGCTTGATCGGGTCGTCCGAGCCGAAGAAGCGCGCCTCGTTGCGAAAGCTCGACGCCGAGACGAGCCCCGCCGCTTCGAGGATATCGCCCGCCTTTGCGATGCTCGCGCCCTGTGGGACCACGACTTCGGCATCCTTCGGCGCACCGCCCGAACAGGCGGCGAGCAGGAAGGCCAAGATCGCGATCGTCAGCCAGCGGAACGGATGCACCAGTTTCTCCCGTCAGTCGGATGGTCCGGCTTAAAGCCACAAAAGACTCGCATATGCCGCGTCCTTTTGTGTCCTTTGTGGCTTTAGGCGAAACCTCGGCGAATTCTCCGCTGCTAGAGCATGGTAAAGCAATGTAGGAAAGGGGTTTTGGTTCGTCATTGCGAGCGAAGCGAAGC
>NZ_DASWTD010000071.1:0-3124 GCF_036402335.1 Sphingopyxis sp.
CGAAACCGGCTGCGAGATTTTCACCGCGAGCCCGACCGGTCTGAACGCGCCGCCTTGGCAGTGAGCCGCTAAGCTGTTCCCCGGCGAAGGCCGGGGCCCAGAGCGTTCTCACGCAGCGCCAGCTCTATTTCGCGCTGGACCCCGGCCCTCGCCGGGGAACAAGTAGGGAGGCCCCTCCCCACCCCCCATTTTCCCGCTTGCACGCTTGCACGCTTGCGCGCAGTCTTGACGTTAACGTCAACGATAGGCGTCGAACGGGAGAGCAAGGGATGGCGAAACGGGTCTTTACGGCTGCGCTGCTGGGCTGCGCGGCACTGGCACTGGCTTCATGCAACGCATCGAAGAATGACAGTATCTCGGGCGGTGGGTCGCTCGACGATGCCGAGAAAGCCAGCGAGACCCTGCTCAAGACCGGCGGCAACGGCGATAACTGGGGCGGCATCGGCTACAGCTATGACGAGCAACGCTTCAGCCCGCTCACCGACATCAACGACAAGAATGTGGGGCAGCTCGGTATCGCCTGGACCGCCGACCTCGACGATGCGCGCGGGCAGGAAGCGACCCCGGTCGTCGTCGACGGCGTGATGTATGTGACCCACGCCTGGTCGAAAGTCAGCGCATGGGACGCCACGACCGGCAAGCCGCTCTGGAAGTTCGACCCCAAGGTCCCCGGCGAACGCGCGGTCAGCGCTTGCTGCGACGTCGTCAACCGCGGCGTGGCCGTCTGGGGAGATAAGGTCTTTGTGGGCGCGCTCGACGGCCGCCTGATCGCGCTCGACAAGAAGACCGGCAAGGAGCTGTGGTCGACGCAGACCTTCGACACATCAAAACCCTATACGATCACCGGCGCGCCGCGCGTCGTGAAGGACATGGTGTTGATCGGCAACGGCGGCGCCGAATTCGGCGTGCGCGGCTATGTCACCGCCTATGACGCCGACACCGGCAAGGAGCGCTGGCGCTTCTACACCGCGCCCAACCCGACCAAGACGAAGGACGGCGCAGCATCGGACGACATCTTCGCGAGCAAGGCGAACGCCACCTGGTCCGACAAGGGCGAGTGGCAGACCTCGGGCGGCGGCGGCACCGTGTGGGACGCGATCGTCTACGACAAGGATCTCGACCAGATCTATCTCGGCGTCGGCAACGGCAATCCGTGGAACCATGGGACGCGCTCGAATGGCGAAGGCGACAACTGGTTCCTCTCCTCGGTCGTCGCGCTCGATGCCACGACAGGCAAATACAAGTGGCATTATCAGGAAACACCCGCCGAAACGTGGGATTACACCGCGACCCAGCCGATCATCCTCGCCGAGCAGGCCGTGAACGGCAAGCCGACCAAAGTGCTCTACCACGCGCCCAAGAACGGCTTCTTCTTCACCATCGACCGCGCGAACGGCAAGCTGATCGATGCCAAACCCTTCGTCGACGGGATCAACTGGGCGACCGGTTATGACCTCGCCACCGGCCGTCCGATCGAAAACCCGGAATCGCGCTTCTACAAGACGGGCAAGCCCTTCATCGCGATCCCCGGCGCGCTCGGCGCGCACAACTGGCACCCGATGAGCTACAATCCCAAAACCGGGCTCGTCTACATCCCCGCGCAGCAGATTCCGCAGGGCTATCTCGCCGACATGACCGAACTCGACCGGCGCAAGGTCGTCGGGTTTAACATCGGCTCGTCGCTGACCGCGACGATGATGCCCGACGACAAGGCGGCCTTCCGCGCCGCAGTCGCCGCGACCACCGGCCGCCTCGTCGCCTTCGATCCGCGCACCGGCAAGGTCGCGTGGGCGGTTGACCACCCAGCCGCGTGGAATGGCGGCACGATGACGACCGCGGGCAACCTCGTCTTCCAGGGCACCAGCCTCGGCCGCTTCCGCGCCTATGCCGCCGACACCGGCAAGCAATTGCTCGACCTCGACATGCAGTCGGGAATCGTCAGCGCGCCCTCGACCTTCCGCGTCGGCGGGGTGCAATATGTCGCCTTCCAGACGAGCAAGGGCGGCGCCTTCCCGCTCGTCGCAGGGGTCGCGGGCGGCGCGACCCGCAAGATCCCGAATATCCCGCGCCTCGTCGTGATGAAAATCGGCGGGACGGTGAAGCTCCCAGCCCCGCCCGCCTCGACAGCGCTCGCATGGAACCCGCCGCCGATGACCGCGAGCGCCACACAGGTCGCGGCGGGCAAGGCGCATTTCGGGCGCTATTGCATCGTTTGCCACGGTGACAGCGCGATCGGCAACGGCTTCACCCCCGATCTCCGCGTCTCGGGCACGCTCGCCAATGCCGATGCGTGGAAGGGCGTCGTGATCGGCGGCGCGCTGAAGGACCGCGGCATGGTGAGCTTCGCCAATGTGCTCACCCCCGCCGATGCCGAGGCGATTCGCGCCTATGTCATCGAGCGGTCGAACTGGACCAAGGCCAATCTGCCCGACGCATCGGCGCCGATGGGACGCTGACTGCCCAAAATTTGGGCACCGAAATGAAGCCGTTGCCCACCCCTTGGGCAGCGGCTTTGTTTCGTTTCAAATTTCTTACCGAAAGCCCGCGATTCGCCAATTGGCACGGCTTTTGATTGGTGCAAGATGGCGGGACACCGCACCGACTCGACGGCGAACCGGGCCAGCACAGCTGATCCGGCTCGATGCGCAAGGGGCGGCGGCCAGCCCAAAGGGGGACGAAAAGCGTGAAGAAGATTGAGGCGATCATCAAGCCGTTCAAACTCGACGAAGTGAAGGAAGCGCTGCACGAAGTCGGTGTCAGCGGGATCACCGTCACCGAGGCCAAGGGCTTCGGACGGCAAAAGGGTCACACCGAACTTTATCGCGGCGCCGAATATGTCGTCGACTTTCTGCCCAAGGTGAAGCTCGAAGTCGTCGTCGAGGATTCGATGGCCGAACGCGTTGTGGAGGCGATCGCCGCCGCCGCGCAGACCGGCCGGATCGGCGATGGCAAGATTTTCGTCATTCCGGTCGAAACGGCGCTTCGCATTCGCACCGGCGAACGCAACGAGGACGCGCTCTAACTCTTATACTTTTCGAAAACCCGACAACCCCCGGCACGCCGGACCATTTCGCAAGAAGGAAGCATGGACGATGGCTACGAAGCCCAAGGATATCATCGCGCG
>NZ_DASWTD010000072.1:0-8765 GCF_036402335.1 Sphingopyxis sp.
TCCCCTTGCGCGAATATTATCCGCGGCTCGACCAGAGGCTGCTCGACGAGATCGCCGCTTACAAGGTTGCGATGGTCGGCCTGCCCCCCGATGCCGGCCCGAAATATCCCGCCGAACTGTCGGGCGGGATGGTCAAGCGCGCCGGGCTTGCCCGCGCGCTCGCGCTCGACCCCGCGCTGCTGTTCCTCGACGAACCGACCGCGGGGCTCGACCCGATCGGCGCGGCGAAGTTCGACGAACTCATCCGCGAACTCGCCGACACGATGGGCCTCACCGTCTTCCTCATCACCCACGACCTCGACTCGCTTTATGCCACCTGCGACCGCGTCGCGGTACTGGCCGAAAAGAAGGTGATTGCGGTCGGCACGATCCCGGAACTGCTTGCCACCGAGCATCCGTGGATACAGGATTATTTCAACGGGCCACGCGGCCGTGCTGCGGCAAGCGGGAACCAAACCGCGAAGCCGCGATAGGAATAGCTGATGGAAACACGCTCAAACAATGTCCTCGTCGGCGCTTTCGTCCTCTTCTTCACGGCGGCGCTCGCCTTTTTCGTCGTTTGGCTCGCCAACGACAGTGGCGGCGAAAAGCGCGAATATGACATATTTTTCAAGCAGTCGGTCGACGGACTGAATAAGGGCGCGCAGGTGCAGTTTTCCGGCGTGCCGGCGGGGCAGGTGCGCGAGATCGCGCTGTGGCCCGACGATCCGCAGTTCGTCCGCGTCCGCATCGAGGTGAACGAGGGCGTGCCGGTGCTGCAAGGCACGACCGCCGCGCTCGAAGGCGTCGGCTTCACCGGCGTGTCGCAGATTTCGCTGTCGGGCGCGGTCAAGGGCGCGCCGCCGATCGCCGACAAGGGACCCGCGGGCAAACCGGTGATCCCCGCGCGTGTCGGCGGCCTTGGCGAACTCCTCAACACCGCGCCGCAATTGCTCCAGCGGCTGTCGACGCTGACCGAACGGCTGGCCGAGCTGGCCGACGATGAAAATCAGGCCAGCCTTCGCGGCATCCTCAATAATGTCGAGGCGTCGACCGCGATCCTCGCGCGCAATGGCCCCGCGATCGAACGCGCGCTCGCCGACACGCGCATCGCGATCCAGCAAACGGGCAACGCCGCCGAACAGATCGGCAATCTCGCCGCATCGGCGCAGGGCACGATCGACCGCAATGTCGACCCCGCGATGGCGAACCTGCGCGATACGCTGAAATCGGCCAATGCGTCGATGGCGACGCTCGAGGCTGCGATCAGCGACGCGCGGCCCGGTCTCAAGACCTTCAGCGAGACAACGATTCCCGAGGCGAATGCCCTGATCCGCGACCTCCGCCGCACGTCCGCTTCGCTGTCCAGCCTCACCGACAAGCTCGACCAGCAAGGTGCCGGCGCGATCATCAGCGGCAGCAAGCTGCCCGACTATAAAGAATGAGGACCCGAATCATGATCCGCCGTCTTCGCGCCCCGCTGCTCGTCGTGTTCGCCGCCGTCTCGCTTTCCGCGTGCGTAGGCCTGGGCGGCAAGACCCCGCCCTTCCTGCTGTCGCTCGACGCCGATGCGGCGCCGACTGCCGGCGGCGCGCGCACCGCGTCCGAAGCCGCGACGCTGACGATCCTGATCCCCACCGCGCCGCAAAAGCTGCGCACGACGCGCATCCCGGTGCAGCAGGACGGGGCCAGCGTGACCTATGTGAAGGATGCGCAATGGGTCGAAGCACCCTCGCGTCTGTTCCAGCGGCTGGTATCCGAAACCGTGTCGGCACGTACGTCGCGCGTCGTGCTCGACGAAGGCCAGTATCTGACCGCCCCGGGCGAGCAGCTCGCCGGCCAGCTCATGGAATTCGGCGTCGACGCCGCCACCAGCGAGGTGGTTGTCGTTTATCAGGCGATGCTGGTATCGGCCGGCGGCAAGACGGTGACGCAGCGCCGCTTCGAAGCGCGCGAGGCGATCGGCGGCAAGGTCGAGGCCAAACCTGTCGGCCAGGCGCTGACCCGCGCAGCGAACAAGGTTGCGGTCGAGGTTACCGATTGGCTGGGAAGCTAGGACGAGCCGCCATCACCCGAGTTGCCAATTCGTGCCGCCCGTCCTAAAGGCGGGCCCGTCACATCGCCTGACCCTGCACAGCCTCTTCCGGGTTTCCGGCTGCGCCCTTCCCTTTCGAGCCCGCCGACTTGAAAGGACCGTCTTATGGCGTGGATCATCCTCGCAATTGCCGTTTTTACCGAAATCATCTGGGCGCTCAGCCTCAAATGGGCGGCGACGATCGGATCCTGGCAGGCCTCGCTCGTTCCTGTCTCGCTCAGCTTCCTCAACATGGCGCTGCTCGCCTTCGCGATGCGCGGCATTTCGGCCGGGACCGCTTACGCGATCTGGACCGGCCTCGGCGCGGTCGGCGTCATCATCGGCGGCATATTCTGGTTCGGCGAGAAGGTGAACGGGGTCCAGATCGGCTTCATGACGCTGATTGTCATCGGCGTCGTCGGGACCAAGCTTTTCTCGTCCTCCTGAATCACCCCGACAGGCTCTTCGAAGCCTGCTCGGTCACGTCGCGCGACCGGCCGGGCTGCGCAAGGATGCGCTCGAGCTCGGCACGCATCATCGCAGCGCGCGCTTCGTCGAAGCGCTTCCAGCGGCCCAGCGGCGGGATCATCTTCGCCGCGGTTTGCGGATTCCTAGGGTCGAGTGCGATGACGAGGTCGGCGATCAACCTGTACCCCGCTCCGTCGGCCTGATGGAACGCCGCCTGGTTGCCCGTCAGCGCGCCATAGAGCGAGCGCACACGATTGGGGTTCGCCAGCGTGAAGTCGGGATGCTGCGCAAGGTCCCGCACCGCATCGACGGTATCGGGACGCAGCGACCACGCCTGTACCTGAAACCATTTGTCGAGCACGAGCGGATTGTCGCGGTATCGCTGGTAGAAAATGTCGAGCGCCGCGATGCGCTCGTCGCTGTTGCCGTGCGCCAGCGTCGCAAGCGCCGCCTGCCGCTCGGTCATGCCGTCGGCACCGGAGAAAATCCCGAATGCCAATGCGGGAACATCGGCAAGGCCCGTCGCCGCCAGATAGGCGAGCGCGACGCCGCGCAGGCGGCGGCCGCCTTTCGCGGCGCGCGACAGGTCGGTTGCGGGCGGCCCGGTGGCCGCGAGGATCGCCCGCCATTCGCTTTCCAGCGCGCTGCCGATCGTCGCCTGCAACGCGAGCCGTTCACGGCGGATCGCGTCGGGATCGACCGTCACCATCTGATCGCCGATGAAGGCTTCGCTCGGCAGCAGCACCGCCTCGGCGACGAACGCGGGGTCGCTGGCGGCGCCAACCAGCGTCCGGCCGATCGCATCGATCAGCGCTCGGTTATCGCGCGCCTCGCCCGACACGGCGGCAACGAGCGTATCGAGCATCAGCTGTTGCAAAGCCTCGTAGCGCGCGAAGGGATCGTCGTCGTTCGCTGCGAGCCACGCGAGTTCGTCCGGCGCGCGTTCGAAGTCGACAATCACCGGTGCCGAAAAGCCGCGATTGACCGAGAGCGCCGGACGCGCGGCGAACTTCCCGAGCGGGACGCGCTGGGTCGCGCCGGTCAAGGTAACGAGCGTATCGGCGAGCCCGTCGCCGCTGCCATCGGTCGCGAAGGCCGCAAGCCGCAACGGCATCATCATCGGCAGCTTGTCCGGCTGGCCGGGGGTCGGCGGAACCAGCTGCACGATGTCGAGTGACCATTGCCCCTGCTCCTCGGCCAGCGACAGCTTGAGCCGCGGCGTGCCCGCCTGCTCGTACCAGCGGCGGAACAGCGTCAGGTCGATCGCCGCGCCCTCCTCGATCGCGCGCACGAAATCCTCGCACGTCGCGGCCTCGCCATCGTGGCGGTCGAAATAGAGGTCGGTGCCTTTGCGGAAGCGTTCGGGCCCGACCATCGTCGCCATCATGCGGATGATCTCGGCGCCCTTGTTATAGATGGTGGCGGTATAGAAATTCGAGATTTCCTGAAAGCTGTCGGGGCGGATCGGGTGCGCGAGCGGCCCGGCATCCTCGGGGAACTGCGCCGCGCGAAGCAGGCGGACATCCTCGATCCGCTTGACCGGCGGCGAGCCCATGTCGGCCGAAAAACTCTGGTCGCGAAAGACCGTGAAGCCTTCTTTCAGGCTGAGCTGGAACCAGTCGCGGCAGGTGACGCGATTACCCGACCAATTGTGGAAATATTCGTGCGCGACGACGCCCTCGACCCCGTCATAATCGACGTCGGTCGCAGTGTCGGGGTCGGCGAGGATATAACGGGTGTTGAAGATGTTGAGCCCCTTGTTCTCCATCGCCCCCATGTTGAAATCGCTGACCGCAACGATGTTGAACAGGTCGAGGTCATATTCGCGCCCATAGACGCGCTCGTCCCACGCCATGCTGTCCTTCAGCGCCTGCATCGCATGCCCGGTGCGATCGGCGTCGCCGTCGCGGACCCAGATGCCGAGCTCGACCTCGCGCCCCGACATCGTGGTGAAGCGGTCGCGATTGACGACGAGGTCGCCGGCGACAAGCGCGAAGAGATAGGAAGGTTTGGGCCACGGATCTTCCCACAGCGCCCAGTGATTGCCGCCCTCCTCGCCCTGCTCGACGCAATTGCCGTTCGACAGCAGGATCGGGAATGCCGTCTTGTCGCCCGCCATCCGCACCTTGTAGCGGCTCAACACATCGGGACGGTCGGGATGGAAGGTGATGCGGCGAAAGCCCTCGGCCTCGCATTGCGTGCAGAGCATGCCGTTCGAGGCGTAAAGCCCCATCAACTGGGTGTTCGCCTTCGGGTTGACGACCGTGTCGACCTCGACCGTCGCCGCCGCCCGCTCGCCGAGGTCGACGATCAGGTCGCTGCCGTCCATGTGCCAGTCGTTCCATACCTCGCCGTCGACGCGCACTGCCGTTGGCGTCAATCCGTCGCCGCGGAGCGTCAGCGGCACCGGCGCATCGACGGCACGGACTACCGACAGCGCAGCCTTTACCCGCGTCGCGTCGATCCCCAGCGCGAAATCGAGTGCGATGTCGGGGATTTGCCATTCGGGCGGACGATAATCGCCGCGATGGATGGTGACGGGAATGGCGGGGGTGGATGAGGCGTCGGTCATGGGATCGATCTAGGCATGGCGCGGCGGACGCGCAATAAGGGCACGATGCGACAGATGCTGATTTTCGGGATGGGATATGCGGCGGGCCACCTTGCCGGACGGCTGCGTGCGCGCGGCTGGGACGTGACGGGAACGACGCGCGACGGGCGCGGCGAGAGCATCGGTTTTGACGACGAAACTGCGGTGCGGGCTGCGCTGCGGGCGGCGACGCACATATTGTCGTCGGTGCCGCCGGCCGAGGGGGCCGACCCGGTGCTCGCACGCTACGGCGAGGCCATCGCCCTCGCACCCGCAAGCTGGGTCGGCTATCTTTCATCGACCGGGGTCTATGGCGACACGGGTGGTGCGTGGGTCGACGAAAGCGCGCCGGTCAACGGCCGCCGTCCGGACCGCAACGCCGCCGATCCGGCGTGGCAAGCGCTGCGCAGCGACGTTCGCATCTTTCGACTCCCGGGCATCTATGGACCCGGCCGTTCGATCCTCGAGCGTATCCGCGAAGGCCGCGCACATCGTATCGACCTGCCCGGACAGGTTTTCAGCCGCATCCATGTCGAAGATATCGCAGAGGGCGTAATCGCCTCGTTCCGCGGTCCCGCGGGCGTCTATAATCTCGCCGACGATGAGCCCTGCCACCAGAACCGGCTTGTCGAATGGGGTGCGGCGATGCTCGGCGCGCCGCTGCCTCCGCTCCAGCCGCTCGACGAAGCCGGGCTGTCGTCCGCCGCGCGCGCCTTTTATGCCGAAAACCGCCGCGTCGCGAACGGCAAGGCGAAACGCCTGCTCGGCTGGACGCCGCGCTATCCGAGCTTTCGCGAGGGGCTTGCCGCCAGTCTTTAGATCAGCACATCCACGGTGTGGATCAGCACACCGACCAGCCCGCCGACCAATGTCCCGTTGATCCGGATATATTGCAGGTCGTCGCCCACGGCATTCTCCAGCCGGTCGGTGATCGTCTTCGCATCCCAGCCGCGGATCGTGTCCGACACCAGCCTCAGCGCGGTTTCGCCATAGCTGTCGACCACGCCGACGACCGCGCGGCGCGCATAGCGATTGAGCGTCCGCTTGATCGCGGCATCCTCGCCCAGCATCGCGCCGAATTGCGTGACGAGTTCGCCGATCCGCCCCGCGAGCATCGTGTCGGGATTGCGTGCCGCCTTGAGCAGCGCGCTGCGGCCCTGCTCCCACAAGCCGTCGAGCCAGCGCTTGACCGCCTTGTTCTCGAGCAGTTCGTCGCGAACCTTCGCCACCTTCGCCTTCACCTCGGGATCGTGCTGCAGGTCGAGCGCCATCTTGGCGAGCCCTTCCTCGACCCGGATGCGCAGCGGATGCGTTTCGTCGACCGCCATTTCGCTGAGCAGCTTCGACAGTCCCGCGACGATGCGTTTCGAGATGCTCTCGTCGAGCCCGGTGAAGCGGACGATCGCATTCGAATTGTCGTGCACCATCTGGTGGATCAGATGCTCGTTGAGTTCGAGCGTTTTCGATCCCCATTTGACCATCGCATCCAGCAAGGGCTGATGCCGCCCCTCGGCCAGCGCCGCCTGCAGCGCCTGCCCCAGCAGCGGCGCGACGTCGAGTTCGCGCAGGCGGTCGGCGATGGCCGATTTGACGATACCGCCGAGGCGCTGCTGGTCGAGCGCACCGAGCCCGTCGGCGATGATCCGCGAGGCGCCCAGCCGCAGCCGTCCGCCCCCCTCGCCCGGTTCCGACAAGAATTTGCCGACCGCGCCCGCGACATCGACCGTCTGCATCTTGCGCGCGATCAGACGCGGCAACAGGAAATTCGTGAGCAGAAAGCGCGCGAGCGTATCGCCGATGCGGTTCTTGTTCCGCGGCACGATCGCCGTATGCGGGATCGGCAGGCCCATCGGGTGGCGAAACAGCGCGGTGACCGCAAACCAGTCGGCAAGGCCGCCGACCATCGCCGCCTCGGCAAAGGCGCGGACGAAACCGACCGCCGGATGAACATCCTGGAAATATCGGGCGCCGAGGAAAATCAGCGCCATCACCACCAGCAGCCCGGTGGCGACGATGCGAATGTTCGATCCTCTCGCCGGAATGGCGACGCCAATCGGCCGGGAGAGTGTGCGGTCGGTCATGCAAACCAAATGGCGAAATGCCGCAAAGGTTGCAACCGGCGCAGTGGCTTACCGCGCCGGCCCGCCCCCTTCACTCCGCCGGTTCGGGCGCCGGCTCGGCATAAGGCTTGGTGTCGTCGCCCTTCCTGTAAGTGAGCAGGTTGCTCGAGAAGAAGCGGCCGAGGCGCTTTTCGATGCTGTCAGCCAGGCTGAAGCCCGCGGGAACGATCAGCAGCGTCAGGATCGTCGATAGGATCAGGCCGCCGATCACAACCACGCCCATCGGCGCGCGCCATGCGCCGTCGCCCGAGAGCGACAGGGCGGTCGGCACCATGCCCGCGACCATCGCGACCGTCGTCATGACGATCGGCTGCGCGCGTTTGCGCCCGGCGTCGAGCAAGGCCTCCGCTTTCTCGATTCCATGGTCCATTTCCTCGATCGCGAAATCGACGAGAAGGATCGAGTTTTTCGCCACGATGCCCAGCAACATCAACAGGCCGATATAGACCGGCATCGAGATTTCCATGCCGGCGATCCGCAGCCCGAGCAGGCCGCCAAGCGGCGCGAGGAGCAGCGACGACATGTTGACGAGCGGCGACAGGAAACGCCGATAGAGCAGCACCAGCGTCGCGAAGACGAGGAGCAGGCCCGAAACCACCGCGATCATGAAGTTCGTCATCATCTCGGCCTGCCATTTGGCGTCGCCCTGGATGATCTTGCGGATGCCCTGCGGCATTGTCTTGACCGAAGGCAGCGCGTCGATCTTTTTCTGCGCGTCGCCGGTGACGAGCCCGGGAGCCAGGTCGGCGCCAATCACGATACGCCGCGTCTGGTTATACCGGCGAAGCTCGGTCGGCCCGGCGCCGAAACCGATCTCGGCGACCGACTTCAAGGGCACCGTCGTCCCGCGCGATGTCTGCACCGGCAGGTTTTCGATCGTCGCGAGGCTGCGGCGCGAATCTTCGGACAGCAGCACCCGGATCGGGATCTGGCGATCGGACAGCGAGAATTTGGCGGCATTCTGATCGATGTCGCCCAGCGTGGCGATGCGGATCGTCTGGCTGAGCGCGGCGGTGGTCACGCCCAGTTCGGCGGCGAGGTCCATCCGCGGGTTGACGATGATTTCGGGACGCGGAATGTCACCTTCGATCCGCGGCGAGCGCAGCTCCTTCACCTTGCTCATCTCGCCGACGATCTTCATCGCATGCTTTTCGAGCGCGACCGGGTCGTCGCCGCCGATCACCATCGTGATGTCGCGGCCCGAAAATCCACCCGACTGGCTCTGGAAGGATACGCGTGCATCGGGGATGGCCGCCAGTTTGGGCTGCAGGCTGCGTTCCCATTCGACGCTGCTGATCTCGCGATGCTTCTTGAGCGTCAGGAAGGCGTTTCCGCCGCCCACATTGACGTCATAGAAGGCGGTGTCGACGACCGGGCTGTCGTCGAGGATCGTCGCGATCTGGCTCACGATCGCTTCGCTCTGGGCGAGCGTTGATCCCGGAGGCAGTTCATATTTGATCTGGCTGTAATCGCTGTTGATCGTCGGCTGGAACTGTTTCGGGGCATACCAGAACAGCGCGATGCTGCCGAGGAA
>NZ_DASWTD010000073.1:0-7656 GCF_036402335.1 Sphingopyxis sp.
CATCTATGCAAGGGCGCGGCCATGCGCAGCCTCTCAGACACCTTCGAAGAATATGACTTTCTCGACGGCGACGATCGCTATCGCCTGCTGATCGAACTCGGCCGTTCGCTCGAGCCGATGCCCGACGCGCTCAAGACCGATGCGACGCTCGTGCGCGGTTGCTCGGCGAGCGTCTGGGTCTATCCGGTGCCTCAGAAGGATGGCCGACTCCATTTTCTTGCCGACAGCAATGCCGCGATCACCAAGGGCATCGTCGCGCTTGTCCTCGCCGCGGTACAGGACAAAGCCGCCACCGAGGTCGCGGCGATGGACGTCGCTGCCGCGCTGGCCCCTTTCGACCTCACGCGCCAGCTGTCGTCGAACCGCACGCAAGGCGTCCCCAACATGATTGCGCTGGTGCAGGAAACCGCACGCCGCATCGCGGCTGGCTGACTTCGCGTTTACGGCTGCTATGGGGTGCGAAAGCCGACGTTCCACTGTCCGCTCGGGTCAGGCCGCCATATCGTAGAGTTCGGCGTCGATCACCGTCACCGCTTCATGCAGTTTCGCCGCGATTGTGGCGGCCTGTCCCGCCGCGAGGCCGTCGACGGTGATCTCGATCCGCATCCGGCCCTGCTCGACCTGCATTTGCATTGCCAACGGCATGATCGACCGCTGCGCGAAAAAGCCGGCGACGCGCGGAAGCGAATGCGGGTCGAGGATCGCGTCGATCCGGAACCGGTGCATCAGGCAGCGGCCCGTTCGGCGCCCGCGATCACCTCTTCGGCCATTTCGTCGGCGACCATGGCGGGCGAGCGTCCTTCGCGCGCCGCGCGTTCGAGGAGCGCGGCGACGCGCGGGCCGATCGCCGCGACCCGCAGTTCGACATCGGCTTCGTCTTCGCCCAGATATTCCGCCGATACATTGATGATCCCGCCCGCGTTGACGACATAGTCGGGCGCATAGGCGATGCCGCGTTCGAGCAGCAGCGCGGCGATATCGGGGCTGGCAAGCTGGTTGTTGGCCGCACCGCAGACCAGCTTTGCCTTCAACCGGCCGACGGTTTCGGGATTCAGCGCGCCGCCGAGCGCGCAGGGTGCGAAGATCTCGGCATCGGCCCCGGCAATCGCATCGACGTCGACGATGCGCGCACCGAGGATCGCGCCGAGGCGGTCGCGCCGCGCCGGATCAGGGTCGGCGATCACGAGATGCGCGCCCGCATCGGCGAGGCGGCGGCAGAGATCGGCACCGACATTGCCCGTGCCCTGCACCGCGACAGTAAGCCCTTTCAAGTCGCGTCCCAGCGCAAATTCCGCCGCGACGCGCATCGATTCGAACACGCCCTTCGCGGTCCACGGCGACGGATCGCCGCCGGCGCGCCCTTCGGCGCTCGGCAGCCCCGCGACATGACGCGACACGCTGGCCACCTCCTGCATGTCGGCGACCGACGTCCCGACATCCTCGGCGGTCACATAGAGGCCACCGAGATTCTCGACCGCCCGGCCGAAAGCGCGGAACAGCGCGACGCGGTCGAACTCGCCCTCGGGGCGTCGCAGCACCGCCTTCGCGCCGCCGAGCGGCAGGCCAGCGAGCGCATTCTTGTAGCTCATGCCCTCGGCCAGCCGCATCGCGTCGCCGAGCGCGTGGCGCATGTCGGGATAGGACCACAGGCGGCAACCGCCCGCGCCGGGCCCCAGCGTCGTCGAGTGAATCGCAATGAATCCGTCGAGCCCTGCTTCGAGATCGTAGAGGCGCACGCATTCAAGCGGCGGCGCCAGGCGGGCAAGACGGACGACCATGAAACTCTCCTCTGGATCGGGAAAGGCATGATCGCATCGAACCGCGGGACGATCTTGCCCCAATTCGCGCAACAAACCGGCATTTTTGGGATTATCTGTTCTATAATTTGCGATTATAGGGATCATATGACCGACCTTGATCCGTTCGAGATAAAAATCCTCCGCGAATTGCAGCGCGACGCGAATCAGACGACGGCGGAGGTCGCCGAGCGCGTCGGCCTGTCGGTGTCGCCCTGCTGGCGGCGCATCGACCGGCTCGAACGCGATGGATTCATCCGCAAGCGCGTCGCGATCGTCGACCGGCGCAAGGTCGGGCTCAACGCGCATGTGTTCGCGCAGGTCAAGCTCAATGCCCATGGCCGCGCCAATCTCGACGAGTTCAGCGAAACGATCCGCGGTTTTCCCGAAGTGCTCGACGCCTATGTGCTGATGGGGACGACCGACTTCATGCTGCGGATCGTCGCGAAGGACATCGACGCCTATGAACGCTTCTTTTTCGATCAGCTGAGCAAATTGCCCGGGGTGCAGGAAATCAATTCCACCGTCGCACTGTCCGAAATCAAGGCAACGACCGAACTGCCGCTGGGATAGGGCTCCGACGCGGCGTTATTTGCGCCGGTAGCGGAAATACCAGACCTCGTGCCCCTGCGCGCGCGCCTTGGCTTCATAGCGCGTTTCGGGCCAGCCGCCCGGACGGACGAGGAAATCCTGCGCGTCCTGCGCCAGCCATTCGAACTGGTGGCGATGGCGGCGCATGACCATCAGCGCGTGCGCCAGATAGATTGGATGGTCGGTACCGAAGCGGAACTCGCCGCCGGGCTTCAGCTTGGCCGCGATCAGGTCGAGCGGACCGTCGTTCATCATCCGCCGCTTGGCATGGCGCGCCTTGGGCCATGGATCGGGATGGAGCAGATAGGCGAAGCTCAGGGCGCCATCGGGAATCCGCCGCAACACTTCCAATGCATCGCCATGGTGGATGCGAATATTGCCGAGCGGCAACCTGGCCCCATGATCGCCCGCAACATGAACCAGCGCCTGCGCGACGCCGTTGATGAAGGGCTCGGCACCGATAAAGCCATGATCGGGCAGCATATCTGCCCGCCCCGCCATATGCTCGCCGCCGCCGAAACCGATCTCGAAATGCAGCGGCCGGTCGTATCCGAACAGCGCTTCGGCGGTGACATCGCCCTCTGCGGGGACCGCGATCTGCGGCAGCAAGGTGTCGACCAGATCCTGCTGGCCCGCGCGCAGGGGCTTGCCCTTCGAACGGCCATAGAGGCGGTTGATCGTCGTCGGATCGCCGGGTTTGTAAGCAGTCATGGCGCGCGCGTTAGCCCCAAGGCTGCGCGGCGGCAAGCCGCTCAGAGCCGCGTGAAGTCGATCGGTGCGTGGCGGTCGAGCGTCCGCGATGCGTCGGGCAGCGGATATTTGAGCCCGGTCGCGCAATTGAAGAGCAAGGCGGTCTCGCCGTCCCGCATCCAGCCCTCGGCGCGCGCCTGCCGCCATGCTGCGAGCGTCGCGCCGCCTTCGGGGCAGAGCAGCAGCCCGTCGCTGCGCGCGGCGTCGTCAACGGCGTGCTGGATATCGGCGTCGCTGACCGCCACCGCGCGGCCGTTCGATTCGCGCACCGCGTCGAGGATCAGGAAATCGCCGACGGCTTGCGGGACACGGATGCCCGCCGCGATCGTCGCGGCATCTTCCCAGCGCACCGCATGGCGTTCACCGGCTTCCCAGGCGCGGACCATCGGCGCGCAGCCTTCGGCCTGCACCGCGACCATGCGCGGCAGCTTGCCGGTAATCCAGCCGATCGCCTGCAATTCGGCAAAAGCCTTCCACATACCGATCAGCCCGGTGCCGCCGCCGGTCGGATAGAAAATGACGTCGGGCAGTTCCCAGCCGAATTGTTCGGCCAGCTCGAGCCCCATCGTCTTCTTGCCCTCGATCCGGTAGGGTTCCTTCAGCGTCGAGAGATCGAACCAGCCGTTCGCCGCCGCGCCTTCGCGCACCAGCTTGCCGCAATCGTCGATCAGCCCGTTGACCCGGTAGACGCGCGCGCCCTGTGCCGCGATCTCGCGAACATTGATCTCGGGCGTGTCGTCGGGGCAGAAGATGATCGCTTCCATCCCCGCCTGCGTCGCATAGGCGGCCGCGGCCGCGCCCGCATTGCCGTTGGTCGGCATCGCGATGCTGGTGACGCCGAGTTCCTTCGCCATGCTGATTGCCATCACCAGCCCGCGCGCCTTGAACGATCCGGTCGGCAGGCGGCCTTCATCCTTGACAAGCAACGTGCCCGGCGCGGCCCCCGCCGCTCCGGCGATTTTGTCGAGCGCGATGACCGGCGTGTCGATCTCGCCGAGGCTGACGATATTTTCGCTGTGCCGCACGGGGAGCAGTTCGCGCCAGCGCCACAGGTCGCGCGGACGCGCTGCCATGCCCGCCTGGTCGATTACCGCCGCGACGCCGGCGAGATTGTAGCGGACGAGCAGCGGGCGCCCTGCGTTCGACAGGCCGTGCAGCACATCGGCCTGGTATCGCTCACCGGTCAGCCCGCACTCGAGATGCGTGACGAAGGTCGGCCGCCCGGCCGTCAGATTGGCATTGAGCGGCAGCGACGCGCTCAATTTGCGAGGGCTGCCTTCAGCTTGTCCACCAGGTCGGTGCGCTCCCACGGGAAGCTGTCGCCTTCCGACGTACGCCCGAAATGGCCGTAGGCCGCGGTCTGCTTGTAGATCGGCTTGTTAAGGCCGAGGTGGGTGCGGATGCCCTTCGGCGTCAGCTTGACGAGCTGCGGGATGACCGCCTCGATCTTGCCCTCGTCGACGGTGCCGGTGCCGTGCAGGTCGACATAGATCGACAGCGGCTCGGCGACGCCGATCGCGTAGCTCAGCTGGATCGTGCAACGGCGCGCGAGGCCCGCGGCGACGATATTCTTGGCAAGGTAACGCGTGATATAGGCGGCCGAACGGTCGACCTTGGTTGGATCCTTGCCGCTGAACGCGCCGCCGCCGTGCGGACTCGCGCCGCCATAGGTGTCGACGATGATCTTGCGGCCGGTCAGGCCCGCGTCGCCGTCGGGACCACCGATCTCGAAACGTCCGGTCGGGTTGATGTGATAGACGGTGTTCGCGGTGAGCAGTTCGGCAGGCAGCACGTCGGCGATCACTCCGAGCACATATTTGCGCAGCTCGGTGTATTTCGCTTCGTCGCCTTCGCCATTGTGGAAAAAATAGCCCGGCGCGTGCTGCGTCGACACGACGATCGCGGTCGCCTCGACCGGGCGCTCGTTGGCGTAGCGCAGCGTGACCTGGCTCTTCGTATCGGGTTCGAGGAACGGCGCGGTGCCCGCCTTGCGGTCGGCGGCCATGCGCTCGAGGATCTTGTGGCTGTAATCGAGCGTCGCGGGCATCAGGTCGGGGGTCTCGTCCGACGCATAGCCGAACATGATCCCCTGATCGCCGGCGCCTTCATCCTTGTCGCCGCTCTCGTCGACGCCCTGCGCGATGTGCGCCGATTGGCCGTGGAGGTTGTTTTCGAAACGGAAGGTCTTCCAGTGGAAACCGTCCTGCTCGTAGCCGATCTCGCGCACCGTGCCGCGGACGGCGGCTTCGATTTCCTCGAGCGCGCCCGGTGCCCATTCGCCATTTTCGAACACGCCCTTGCACCGGATTTCGCCCGCGAGGACGACGAGCTGGGTCGTGGTCAGCGTCTCGCACGCGACGCGCGCCTCGGGATCCTTCGACAGGAACAGGTCGACGATCGAATCGCTGATCTGGTCCGAAACCTTGTCCGGATGACCTTCGGACACGCTTTCGGAGGTGAAAAGGAAGCTGTTGCGCATGGGAGAACCTTTTGCAGATCGAATATAAAGGAAGCTTTATGTCGGCGTGCTGTTAGCGTCCGCGGCGGCGGTTGGCAATGGCGAGCGCGAGCAGCAGCAACGCAAATCCGACGGGCAGCATGTTGCCATAGCGCGCGAAGAGCGTCGGCGCATGCGCGCGCGGCAACTCCGTATCGATGCGCCCCGCTGCATGCATCGGCAGCGATTCGACGATGCGGCCATCGGCATCGATCACCGCGCTGATTCCCGTCGGGGTCGCGCGCACGACGGGCAACCCTTCCTCGATCGCGCGCAGCCGTGCCTGTGCCAGATGCTGCGGCGGGCCCCAGCTGCCAAACCATGCATCGTTCGAGGGGTTGAAGATGAAATCGGGCCGATGCGCACGATCGACGACCTGTCCCGAAAAGATGATTTCGTAACAGATTTGCAGGCCGACATTCAGCGCCGGGCGTGCGTAATATTTCTGAACGAGTCTTTCGGCGTCGGTGGCTTCAGGGGACAAGGGCGGCGGCACGACCGCGGGCAGCGCCAGCGTGCGCGGCCCCGGCCCCGGCCAGAAATCGATATCGCCCGGCGCGAGCCGCGACAGTCCGAGGGCCGACAGGATAGGTCGCATCGGCAGATATTCGCCATAAGGGACGAGGTGCGATTTGTCGTAACGCGGCCCGAGCGTCCCGTCTGCATGCACAGTCATTACCGCGTTGCGTGCACCGACAACGTCGCCACTCTTGTCGAGTTCGAGCCTGAGCGCGCCGAGCAGCATGACGTCGCTCGGGTTCATCAACTCCGTCAGCCGCGCGCGGGCTTCGGCGGGCGAGCGGTCGTAATAGGGAAGCGGATAGCCGGTCTCGAGATAGTCGGGCACCGCGGCTTCGGGCCACAGAATCAGGCGCGGCGTGTCATCCGTGGGCTTGGTGAGGCGCGCGAGCTTGGCGAAATTGGCGTCGGCCTTGCTGCCCTCCCATTTATCTTCTTGCCCGACATTGGGTTGAACGACGGTAATTCGGGGCGCGGAGCTGGCCGGGTCGAAAACGAAGCTGCTGCGCGACCCCCAATAGCCGGTTGCCAACATTGCGACGCCGAGCACGGCGACGATGGCCAGAAACTTTGCAAAGCGTCGCGTGTCGAACTCTTCCAGCGGTGCGCCGGCAAGATCGCTCTTCAGACGCGGATCGGGAATGTCGCGCCGCTTGAATGCGCGCTCGATGAAGAAGGCCTCGATCGACGCGGCGAGCAATCCCGCCCACAGCATGATAACGCCGCTGACCCCATAGGTCCCGACGAATGCAAGATAGTCCCTCCCGACCATCCCTGAGAGATTCCCCGACACTGAAATTGCGGCGAGGGGGTTCCACGCGAAGCCGGTGAAAACCCATGCACGTAACCATTCCGAGAGTATCCACAGCGCTGCGAAGCTCAGGAAATAGGATAAAGTCATGGCGGCAAACGGCAGTGCTTTCGGTGTGCCCTTGACCCGTCGCAGCGGATTCCCGGGACCAGCCAGCAACCGCACCAGCCATGCCCCCCACGCAGCAAGCGCAGGATACACTGCCAGATAGAGCGACAGCAGCACGACCGCGATCCATCCGAGCCACGCGGGCATCGCCGCCTGATAGGTGAAGGCGGTTGCGATCCAGTTCAGCCCGATGACAAAATGGCCCACACCGAAGGCCCAGCCCACGCCCAGCGCGCGCGATCCCTTGGGGCTCTTCGCAACGAGCGCCATCCAGCCCGCGAGCGCGAGCAGGGTCAGCGGCCAGAGGTTCAGCGGCGCAAAACCCGTCGCCGACACGGCGCCGAGGAGCAGAGCCAGAAGCTTTGGCCAGCGATCGGCGAAAGCGGCGATGCGGGAAAAGGTCGCGGTCACGCGCGCTCTATTAGCGGGACGCCGCGTGGCCGACAATGGCGCTTGCGCCTCTCCCGCCGCACCCGGCTTTGCAGCTGCTTCCAGCCCCAAGGCGCCCTCCCGAAAAATCCCGATTGACCATCGCTCGATTTGATATAAATATGATATCATCTTTATATCGAGTGATTCGGAGG
>NZ_DASWTD010000074.1:0-4802 GCF_036402335.1 Sphingopyxis sp.
GTCGCGCCGGTTTCGGCGGCGATCCGGTCCATCACCGCAAGCACCGCAGGACCGCGTCCTTCCATATAGGACTTCGCCTTGTACCCGCGGGGGCTCTGCCGAAGATCGTCGGCGCCGCGATATTTCCCCGACAAATAGCCCGAGGCGAGGCTGTAGTATGGGATCACGCCAATATTCCCGGCGACACAAAGCTGTTGCAGCGGCCCCTCATACTGGTCGCGGTCAAGCAGGTTGAGCTCGGGCTGCATCACCGTGAAACGCGGCAGGCCTTTCTCATCGGCGATGCGCAGCGCTTCGGCCAGCCGTTCGGCGCTATAGTTGGAGGCACCGATCGCACGGACTTTGCCGGCGTCGATCAGTTCGCCAAATGCGCCGAGCACTTCGTCGAGCGGAACATCGGGATCGTCCTTGTGCGCGAAGTAGAGGTCGATCGTCTCGACGCCAAGCCGGTCCAGCGATGCACCGGCCGCGGCGCGGATGCGGTCGGGCTGGAGTCCCTGACCGCCTTCGCCGGGAAGCATCCCGACCTTGGTCGCGATCAGCATCTTGTCCCGCGCCCCGCTGCCCTTCAGCCATTCGCCGATCATGGTTTCGGACTCGCCGCCCGAATGTCCCTCGGCCCAGGCCGAATAGACGTCGGCGGTATCGATCATCCGCCCGCCGCCTTCGATAAAGCGATCGAGCACGGCAAAGCTCGCCGCGCGGTCGGCCGTCCAGCCGAAGACATTGCCGCCAAGAACGAGCGGCGGAGTCGAAAGTCCGCTTTGGCCAAGAGGCTTGTCGGTCATCGGACGCTTCCCTTCTTCACCGTTGCCACCGCTTCGCGCGGATTGTCGCTGAACAGGCCATCGATACCGGTTTTCAGATAAGCGTCAATTTCGGCCGCGAGGTCGCCATGGCCGGCGGGATTGATCCCGCCCTTGTCGCCGAGCGGCAGGAAGTAGTTTTCGCGGCGGAAGGTCCAGGGATGGACCTTGAGCCCCGCGGCATGGGCATCGTGCACAAGCGTCGTGGGATCGCCGAGCCGGCCGAGCACCCCACGCGGGATGACCATTTCCTTGTAAGGGCCGATCCCGTCGGCATAGGCCGCGATCGCCTTGAGCCCGGCGGGCGACGTCATCGCGGCATAGCTGGTACCGGGCGTGTCGGCTGGCCCGCCTTCGCCGTCCAAGAGCTGGATCAGCGGCAGGTCGCTCTTCGCGCGCAGCGCCTTGAGATTGCCGACCTCGAAGCTCTGGATAAACACGGGCGCCTTGCGGTCCCGATAACCGAAGCGGTCGAGTATCGCGAGCAGCGGCGCCTCGTGCGGCAGGCCGATCGACACGAAATAGCTCGGATGCTTGGTTTCGGGATAGACGCCAACGGGCACCTTGCGCCCCTTGTTCGCCTCGGCGAGGAAGGTCAGGATTTCCTCGAACGTCGGGATTTCAAATTGCCCGTCATATTCGGTGCTGCGCAGCTGCGGCAGACGCTCGCGCGCGCGCAGCGTCTTGAGTTCGGCGAGCGTGAAATCCTCGGTGAACCAGCCGCTGACCTCTTTCCCGTCGATCGTCTTCGTCGCCTTGCGGCCTGCGAATTCGGGATGGTTCGCGACGTCGGTCGTCTCCGAAATCTCGTTCTCGTGCCGCGCGACGAGCACACCGTCCCTGGTCAGCACGAGGTCGGGTTCGATATAATCGGCGCCCAGTTCGATCGCGAGCTTGTAGCCGGCGATCGTATGTTCGGGCCGCTCGCCCGACGCGCCGCGATGCGCGATCACGATCGGCGGCTGGCCGTCGAGGGTTGCCTGCGCGGTCACCGGTTCAGCCGCGCAGCCGGCGGACAGCATCAGGGCCAGCAGGGCCGCGAACCGCCGTATCATGCCGCAAAACGCGTCTGCCAGTCGCTCGCCGAAAAGCCGACGCTGATCCCGTCCGCGGCTTCGACCACCGGGCGGCGGATCATTGCCGGCTGCTCCAGCATCAGCGCTTTGGCCGAGGCCGCATCGAGCCCGTCCTTCTCGGCATCGGGCAGCTTGCGAAAGGTCGTTCCTGCCTTGTTGAGCAGTTTCTCCCAACCAAGCGCGTCGATCCAGTCCTGGAGCCGCGCGGCGTCGAGCCCATCCTTGCGCACGTCGTGAAAGCGGTGGGCGACACCCTGCTCGTCGAGCCAGCGCCGCGCCTTCTTCACCGTGTCGCAGTTCGAAATGCCATAAAGAATCAGCGTCATGAAACCGGGAGTAGCAGGAGCCGATTACATATTCGAGGCGTCAGATGCCTTAGGCCCCTCGGAAATCGGCGGCCGGCCGGCGATACGCGTATTCGCGCTCGCCAATTTGCCGCGCAGCGCACGCGCAAAACCTTCGTGGAGCGCGCCCGCGAGGTCGGGATTGGCGGCGAGATACGCCCGCAACGCTGCGGCGGGAACGAACCACAACCGCGCATTGCTGCCCAGCACGACCGTACCGGTGGCGTATGAACCGTCGAGCACGGTTGCTTCGCCGATCAGCGCGCCGTCCGACAATTTCCCGACCTCGGCGCCGTCGCGCTGGATCGCGGCGAGCCCCTCGGCAAGGTAGAAAAGGCTGGGTGCCGCCTGGTTCTCGCGGATCAGCACTTCGCCCCGGCGTGCCGAAATCCAGTGCCCCTGATCGATCAGGCCGCGCGCCGCGACCGGACTCAGCCGGGCGAAATGCTGGCGGCGCAATTCCTCTTCCTCGGCCGAAAATCGGACGTTCGTCCCGCGCAGCCACAGCCGCGTCAATATACCGATGTTGACGACGAGGATCGCCAGCACCAGCATGCCATAACCGACATCGGGCTCACGGAAGAAGACAAGCGGCAGGGCGACAAGCGCCGCGGCGGCGAGACCGATGCGTACGTAGTCGATGCGCACGACGAAGCTCGTCGCGAGCAGCAACATCAGCACCCCGTATACGAACCATGCGGAATCGAAATTCGCCATAGCCAATCGCTTCGCGTCGAGACCCGAAGTCGGGTCACCGGTGTATAACGTTACCGATAGTCAAATGCCTTGGTTGCGTCCCGATTGTCGTTTCAAAAGCTTGTAACAAACTATCAGTTTTTGCCGCTCAAGAAAAGCATAGGTGCGCAAATGTCACGATAATGCTAATTTTGCGGTTTGCCCGTGCCGCAAACATTGCGTCCGCGCGGCATAAGCGCCATGTGGCGCTCGATTCGAACGCGAAAAGAACAGGCAGATGACGAAAAATTGGCAACCGCACAGCTGGCGCTCGCACGAAGCCCGCCAGCTTCCCACCTATCGCGACGGCGAGGTACTCGCGGCAGCGGAACGTGAACTGAGCAACTATCCGCCGCTGGTTTTTGCGGGCGAAGCGCGCGACCTGACCGCCGACCTTGGCCGCGTGGCCGAAGGCAAGGCGTTCCTGCTCCAGGGGGGCGACTGCGCCGAAAGCTTTGCCGAATTCCATCCGAACAATATCCGCGACACCTTTCGCGTCCTCCTTCAGATGGCGGTCGTGCTGACGTTCGCGTCGAAGATGCCGGTGGTAAAGCTTGGCCGTATGGCGGGCCAGTTCGCGAAGCCGCGTTCAGCCGACATGGAAGATATCGATGGCGTGTCGCTGCCGAGCTATCGCGGCGATATCATCAACGACATCGCGTTCGAAGAAGCCGGCCGCGAACCCGACCCGCAGCGCATGGTCAAGGCGTATAACCAGTCGGCGGCGACGCTGAATCTGCTGCGCGCCTTCGCGAACGGCGGCTATGCAAACCTGCATCAGGTCAACGCCTGGACGCACGACTTCATGGACCGCAGCCCATGGGCGAAGAAATATCAGGAAACGGCAGCGCGGATTTCCGAAGCGCTTGCCTTCATGGAAGCGTGCGGCGTGACGCCGGAAACGGTGCCGCAGATCAAGGGCACCAGCTTCTACACCAGCCATGAGGCGCTGCTGCTCCCCTATGAGCAGGCGCTGACGCGGCAGGACAGCCTGACCGGCGGCTGGTACGACACGTCGGGCCATTTCCTGTGGGTCGGCGACCGCACCCGTTTCGAGGGTTCGGCGCATATCGAGTACCTCCGCGGCATCGGCAATCCGGTCGGCATGAAGTGCGGCCCCAGCCTCGAGCCCGACGTATTGCTGCGCCTGCTCGACACGCTGAATCCGAACCATGTCGCGGGACGCATGACGCTGATCACGCGTTACGGCCATGACAAGATCGAGGCGCACCTGCCCAAGCTGGTGCGCGCGGTGAAGGAATCGGGCCACCCCGTCGTCTGGTCGTGCGACCCGATGCACGGCAATGTCATCAAGACGCCCAACGGCTACAAGACGCGCCCGTTCGAGCGCATCCTCGCCGAAGTGCGCGGCTTCTTCGCCGTGCACCGTGCCGAGGGCACGCATGGCGGCGGCATCCATATCGAGATGACCGGCCAGAATGTCACCGAATGCACCGGCGGCGCGATGGACGTAACCCAGATGGATCTCGCCGACCGCTATCACACGCATTGCGACCCGCGTCTCAACGCGGGGCAGAGCCTCGAACTCGCCTTCCTGCTCGCCGAGATGCTCAATCAGGAAATGGCGGATCGGGCAAAGCAGGCGGCTTGATCCGAGCTGATAGGATATATGGGTCCCCGCGAAGGCGGGGACCCATCACCCGCCGCTGACATCCGAAGCCGTCGGAGATGGCCCCCGCCTTCGCGGGGGCGACGGGTTAATTAAGCCGCCTGCTTCGCGCGGTCGGCCATTTCCTGGTTGAGCATCTCGGCGAGCAGGAACGCGAGCTCCAAGCTCTGGCCCGCGTTCAAACGCGGGTCGCAGTGCGTGTGATAGCGGT
>NZ_DASWTD010000075.1:0-11062 GCF_036402335.1 Sphingopyxis sp.
ACCCGAACCCGAAATCGTCACTGCATGGCTCGCGGGCGCCGAGCATCGGGCCCCGCTTCACCAACGCAGCGCCCTCGCCCCCGACCGCACCATCGCCGGCCCCGCGATCATTATCGACGCGCTTTCGACGACGATCGTCGAGCCCGGCTGGCGCGCCGAGGTCCAAAGCGAGGGCACATTGCTCCTCGCCCGCACGCGCGCGGCCGGAACACAAATCGTCGCGAGCGACGACCTGACCACTCCCGACCCGATCCGCCTCGAAATCTTCAACAGCCTGTTCATGGCGATCGCCGAGGAAATGGGCGGCGCACTCCAGCACAGCGCCTCGTCGATCAACATCCGCGAGCGGCTCGACTTCTCCTGCGCGATCTTCGATGGCAGCGGCAGCCTCGTCGCCAACGCCCCGCACATGCCCGTCCACCTGGGGTCGATGGGCGAAAGCGTCCGCACCATCCTGCGCCAACGGACGGGCGACGGCCGCGGCATCCGGCGCGGCGACGCCTATGCGCTCAACGCGCCCTATGACGGCGGCACCCACCTCCCCGACATCACCGTGATCATGCCGGTGTTCGTCGCCAAAAAAGACGGGGGAGGCGATACGCCGGACTTCTTTGTCGCCGCGCGCGGCCACCACGCCGACCTCGGGGGGATCGCGCCCGGCTCGATGCCGCCGGGCAGCCGCAGCATCGACGACGAAGGCATCCTCTTCGACAACAGGCTGATCGTCGACGACGGAAATTTCCTCGATGCCGACGTCCACGCGCATCTGGTCACCGGCGACTGGCCGGCGCGAAACCCCGCGCTCAACATCGCCGACCTGAAAGCACAGGTCGCCGCCTGCCAGCGCGGCGCCAGCGCGCTCGCCGACCTCTCGGCCGCGCACGGCGTAAAAACCGTCGCCGCCTATATGGTCCACGGCCAGCGACAGGCCGAAGCGGCGGTGCGCCAGCTCATCGCGCGCCTCGACGACGGCGCCTTCACCTACGCGATGGACAATGGCGCCAAGGTCGCCGTCGCGGTGAAAGTCGACCGCAAGGCCCGCCACGTGACCATCGACTTCACCGGCTCGTCGGCGACGCTCCCCGACAATTTCAACGCGCCGACGCCCGTCGTCCGCGCCGCCGTGCTTTACGTGCTGCGCACGATGCTCGACGATCCGATCCCGATGAACGAGGGCTGCCTCGCCCCCGTCACCCTGATCGTCCCCGACAATTCGATGCTGTCGCCAGCCTGGCCCGCTGCTGTCGTTGCGGGCAATGTCGAGACGAGCCAGGTCATCACCGATACGCTGTTCGCCGCTTTCGGCGCGATGGCGCCCGCACAGGGTACGATGAACAATTTCACCTTCGGCAACGAAGCCTGTCAATATTATGAGACGATCGCCGGCGGCTCGGGCGCCGGCCCCGGCTTTAACGGCACCAGCGTTATCCAGACGCATATGACCAACAGCCGCATGACCGACCCCGAAGTGATGGAGACGCGCTTCCCCGTCATCGTCGAACAATTCGCGATCCGCAAAGGCTCGGGCGGCGCGGGCCGATGGCACGGCGGCGACGGCGCGACCCGCCGCATCCGTTTCCGCGAGCCGATGGCCGCGAACATCCTCGCGAACCGGCGCCAGGTCGCGCCCGCCGGTCTCGCGGGCGGCGCCGACGCTGCCCCCGGCCGCAACTGGGTCGAGCGCGCCGACGGCTCGACCGAGATGCTCGCCGCCACCGGCAGCGCCGAGCTTGCCGCCGGCGACGCCTTCGTGATCGAAACACCGGGCGGCGGCGGTTACGGGGACGCGGGGGAGAGATAATTTGGCGATAGCGCGGTCTACCCCTCGCGGGGACGACACGGGGAACGGAGACCGGTCATGCTCGTCCTGATCGGCATCCTCATCATCATCGCGGGCTTCATGCTCCGCTTCAATCCGTTGCTCGTCATCATGGTCTCGGCGCTCGCGACGGGGCTCGCCGCGGGGCTCGACGTCGCCGCGATCGTCGCGGCCTTCGGCAAGGCGTTCAACGACACGCGCTATGTCTCGATCATCTGGATCGTGCTTCCCGTCATCGGGCTGCTCGAAGCTTACGGCCTGCAACAACATGCCCGGACGCTGATCGGCCGCATGAAAGGCGCGACGCTCGGGCGGCTGCTCACCGGCTATCTCCTGCTGCGCCAGGCGCTGTCGGCGGTCGGCCTCACCTCGGTCGCGGGCCATCCGCAGACCGTTCGCCCGCTCGTCGCCCCGATGGCCGAAGCCGCGGCCGAAGCGAAAAACGAAGCGCTCTCCGACGATCAGCGCGAAGAGGTGAAGGCCTTTTCCGCCGCCACCGACAATATCGGCCTCTTTTTCGGCGAAGACATCTTCCTCGCGATCGGCTCGATCCTGCTGATGAAGGGCGTGCTCGAAGGCTATGGCTACCAGATCGAGCCGCTGCACTTCTCGCTCTGGGCGATCCCGACCGCGATCGCCGCCTTCGTCATCCACGCCTTCCGCCTCCGCCGCCTCGAACAGCGGATGAAGAAACAGGGGGCGAGCGCATGATTACGCTCGACTTCGTCTATGTCCTCGCGGGCCTCACCTTCGCGCTGTTCGCGCTGCTCGGGCTTTATGACCGCAGCAATCCCAAGCGTTTCGGCAACGCCGCCTTCTGGGGCCTCCTCGCGGTATCGATGCTGCTCGGCGACACGCTCGGCGATTTCGGCAACGGCCTGCTCGTCCTCGCATTGGTCGCGATTGCCGGCACCGGCCAGATCGGCCGCGCGCCCGGCGGCGACGTCCCCGCCGACCTCCAGGCCGAACGCGCCGCAAAACACGGCCCCTTCCTGCTCCTCGTCGCGCTGATCATCCCCGCGGTCGCGCTCGCGGGCACCTTCCTGTTCAAATGGGTCCCCGGCCTCGCGGACCCCAAACAGGCGACGCTGATCTCGCTCGCCATCGGCGTCCTCATCGCACTCGCGGTCGGCATGGCGCGGCTCAAACCGCCGCCGCTGCTGCCGCTCCAGCAGGGGCGCCGCCTACTCGATGCGGTCGGCTGGGCGGCAATCCTGCCGCAGATGCTCGCCAGCCTCGGCGCCGTGTTTGCGCTCGCGGGCGTCGGCGAAGTCGTCGGCGACCTTATCGGCACCACGATCCCCGAGGGCAGCCTGTTCGGCGCGACGCTCGCCTTCGGGCTCGGCATGGCGCTGTTCACGATGGTGATGGGCAATGCCTTCGCCGCCTTCCCGGTGATGCTCGCCGCGGTCGGCATGCCTTTGCTCATCAAGCAATATGACGGCGACCCCGCGGTCGTCGCGGCGATCGGCATGCTCGCGGGTTTCTGCGGCACGCTGATGACCCCGATGGCGGCGAACTTCAACCTCGTCCCCGCCGCCCTGCTCGAACTCAAGAACCCCTATGGCGTGATCAGGGCGCAGGTCGGCACCGCGCTGCCGTTGCTCGCGGTCAACATCCTCTTCATCTACCTCTTCGCCTTTTAATCGTCATTGCGAGGAGCGAAGCGACGCGGCAATCCAGCGCAGGCGCAAACCGCTCTGGATTGCTTCGCTTCGCTCGCAATGACGACCGCAGGATATGGAATGACCCACCTCACCCCCGAACACGCCAACCGCTTCGCCACCGCGACCCTGTCGCACCTCGGGCGCGAATATCCGTACAAGATGGATCTCGTGCTGAACGGCCCCGAGGATGCAAAGCCTCCGCGCGAACATCACCCGATCTTCCACGGCAGCTTCGACTGGCACAGCTGCGTCCATGGCTGGTGGCAGGTGCTGCGCCTTGCGCGTCGTTTCCCCGACCTCCCCATCGCCGCCGACATCGGCGCCCGCGCCGACGACATGCTCGTGCCCGGGAAGGTCGCCGGCGAAATCGCCTATCTCGAACGCCCCCATGCCGCAGGCTTCGAGCGGCCTTATGGCTGGGCCTGGCTCCTGGCGCTCCACGCCGAGACCGAACGCCACGACGCGCCATGGGCGGCCGCGCTCGAACCGCTCGCCGCCGCCTTCGCCGCGCGCTTCCACGCCTTCCTGCCCAAGCTCACCTACCCGCTGCGCGTTGGCACCCATTTCAACATCGCCTTCGCGCTCCTCCTCGCCCGCCACTGGGCCGGGACCCGCGACCCCGCGCTCGTCGCCCTGATCGACGCGCGCGTCCGCGACTGGTTCGGCGGCGACCGCGACTGTCAGGCGTGGGAGCCCGGCGGCGACGAATTCCTCTCGTCGGCGCTGACCGAGGCGCATCTGATGGCGGTCGTCCTTGGCAGCGATTTCACCGGCTGGTTCGACGCCTTCCTTCCCCGCGCCGCGGCGCAGCAGCCCGCGACGCTCTTTACCCCCGCCACCGTCTCCGACCGCAGCGACGGCAAGATCGCACATCTCGACGGCCTCAATCTCAGCCGCGCGTGGAGCTGGCGCGCCGTCGCCGCCGCGATCGGCCCGGCGCATCCGGTCGCGCCCGTCGCCGAGGCCGCCGCGCGGCGCCATCTCGATGCCGCGCTGCCGCACATCACCGGCGACTATATGGGCGAACATTGGCTCGCGAGCTTTGCGCTGCTCGCATTGGACGGGCTTTGAGCTTGCCTCACCAATCTTCGTCACCCTCGAACGGGACACGTGGCTCGTTCGACTTGATCCGGGGTCCACGGCGCGCGAATGGATGCCGGATCAAGTCCGGCATGACGAATGGCGGAAGCTGCCGCCGACATTGACAAGCCCCGCCCTCGCGACGAGAGACGGCGCAAGGGGGAGAAGCCAGGGTGAACGGAAAGATGCTGCGTCCCACTTCGTTCGATGTCGCCGAGCGTGCCGGCGTGTCGCAATCGACCGTATCGCGTGCCTTGCGCAACAGCCCCGGCGTCAACGCCGAAACGCGCGCGCGCGTCTCCGCCGCCGCGCGCGAGCTTGGCTATGTCGTCGACCGCCACGCCTCGTCGCTGCGCCTGAAAAGCAGCGAGACGATCGCGCTGGTCACCATCTGCCGCCCGGGCGAGGATCGCAGCGCGATCAACCCCTTCTATTTCGCGTTGCTCGGCAGCATCGCCGCCGCCACGTCGGCGCGCGGCTTCAACCTGCTCGTCTCGTTTCAGGAGAGCGAGGCCAATTTCCGTGCCGATTTCGTTGCCTCGGGGCTCGCCGATGCGATGATCGTCATCGGCACGACCAGCAACCGCGCGGCATGGGACTATTTCGCACAGGCACAATCGTCGGGGCTCGATTTCGTCTGCTGGGGCAGCCCCGGCAGCCCGTTCCACTGGATGCGCAGCGAGAATGACATCGGCGGCCAGCTCGCCGCCGAGCATCTGGTTGCGACCGGCCGCCGTCACATCGCCTTCGTCGGGCCGCAGCAATCGCCGCAGCGCCAGTTCGACGAGCGCCGCGACGGCTTTGTCGCCGCGCTCGCGGCACATGGTATTGCCCCGGTCGTTGCCGAACCGCCCGCCGCCGCCGACCGCCACGCGCAGGGCGTCGCCGCGGTGCAGGCGCTGCTCGCCGGACATCCCGAAACCGACGCGATCTTCGCGGCCAGCGACATGCTCGCGCTCGGCGTGCTGCAGGGACTCAGGGAAGCGGGACGCCGCGTTCCCGACGATGTCGCGCTGATCGGCTTCGACGGCATCCGCGCCGGCACCCTCGCCGATCCCGCGCTCACCACGCTCGAACCCGATCTCGACGCCGCCGGCGAGGCGCTCGTCGCGATGGCGCTCGAGGATGACGAACGCACGCGCAGCGGCACGCGCATCCCCGTCCATCTCGTCGTGCGCGGCAGCGCCTGACCGGTGCACAGATCGCGGTAACCGTGACTTAACTCCCGGAAAAGTAACGACCCGTTATCCATCGCCGGCTATCCTCCCGGTCCGGGACGCAGGAAGCGATGGTTTGAACGGACAATTTTTCATTTCGCTACTCAATCCGGGCATCGGCCTGCTGTTCGCTACCGCCTTTTTCCTGCTGTGGCTGAACCGCCGCGAACGCTATGTCGCCTATGCGGCGGGCGCCTATACCGCATCGGCGATTTCGTTCCTGATCCAGGACGTCGGCCCGGTGCTGCCGATGGAATTGCAGCGGCTCCCCGCCAATTTCGGCTTCCTTCTCACCGGCGTCCTGTTCGCCGCCGCGATCGTCAAACGCTATGGCCTGCCGGTGCCCTGGCGCGCGATGGCGGCGACCGTCACGGTGTCGATCACCATCTTCCTCTGGTTCCTGCTCGGCCAGCCGAGCATCGCCGCGCGCATCCTGTCGATCAGCATCGGCGCCGGCATCATCGCGATCATGGTCGTGCGTGCGCTCTGGCCGATCGAAAAGCCCTATATCATCGACCGCGCGCTGTTCTGGGTCGCCGCGCTGTCGGCGCTCAACCTGATCGTCCGGCCGATCATACTCCTGTCGCTCGGCGGCGGCTTCGACAATTATGTCGGCTTCCAGCAGTCGGTCTACTGGACCACCGTCCAGTTCAGCCAGGCGATGGTGTCGATCCTCGCCGCGATCAGCCTGATGGTCGCGGTCGCAGTCGACCAGATCAGCGAATTGCGCCGTCAGGCGGGCGACGACGATCTCTCGGGCCTGCTCAACCGCCGCGGGTTCGAAGCGCAGGCGGGCGCGGCGCTGCGCCGCTGCCTCGATACCGATCGCCCGGTCGCGCTGATGATCGCCGACCTCGACCATTTCAAGTCGATCAACGACAATCACGGCCATGCCGTCGGCGACGCGATCATCGCCGCGTTCGGCGCACATGTGCTGGCCGTCGGGCCCGAAGAGATGGTCGCGGGGCGGATCGGCGGCGAGGAGTTCGCGCTGCTCGTCCCCGGCGCGGGGATCGAGGCGGCGCGCCAGCTTGCCGAGACCGTCCGCACCGGGCTCCACGCCGCCTGCGCCGACCGTATCCCCGCGCGGCTCTGCCCGACAATGAGCATCGGCCTCGCGACCGGCGCCCCCGGCACCACGCTCTCGGTACTCCTGCACGACGCCGACCAGGCGCTCTACGAAGCCAAGCGGACCGGCCGCAACCGCGTCCGCACCTTCACCCCGAAGGCGGTGCGCCTGGCGGCCACCGCGGGCTGATCGTCGTCCTGTGACCGCGATCACCGCGTCGTGACCGCGACTGCGGAATAGATGCGCAACCGATTTCAAAGGGATGAAGGTGATCGTGCGTAAATTTCCCGCCATGCCGGCGCTCCTGTGGATCGCCCTGTTTGCGCCGCTGCCGGCCGCCGCTGCCGAAACCGGCGTCGCCGCGACCGGTTCGGACTTCACCCCGCTCGACGAGGTCGACCGGCTGCGCGCCGCCGCGTGCGACGTCGATGATTTCGCAGCGTTCCTCGATTGGTATGTCCATTCGACGACCTCGGGGGGCTGGCTCGAACAGGTGATATTGACCGATTTCACGGTGCGCGTGGGCAAGCTTGCCGATCCGGCCGGCCCCGGCGACCTCGTCGACCGGCAACGCTATCTCGGGCAGTTCCGCATCACCTCGCGCGACCTTCGTTTCAGCCGCGAGGGGATCGCCGCGCCGCGCGACACGCCCAACCGTCAGGTCATGACGACCCGTCTCGGCGACACGACATATCGCGTCGACTGGCGCGGCGGCTTGCCGTTCGCCGGGGTCGAGGGTGCCGACCGCGACGCGCAGGCGGGAGCCTATATCTTCGAATACAAGAAAAATTGCTGGTATCTCACCGGCGACCTGCGCTGAAGGAAGGAAGAGGATGGGACTGCGTCATGCCGCGGGATTTGCCTCGCTGCTCTTGCTCCTTCCCGGCGTCGCCGAGGCGCGCCGGCCGCCGCTGGAGCCGCCCCCGCCCTACGAACGGTCCCCGGTCGTGGAGAACTGGCGCCTCGACTGCACTGTCGAACAGAAGCTTGCCGGCGGTTCGATACGCCTGACGCGGCTTTACACCGACGCGGGCAAACCCGACGCCGGCGACTTCATGCACTGGAACGCCACCGGTTACGACCCGTCGCGTCCGCGGCGTCCGCTCGAAATCGATCTCTCCTATATTTGGGAGGAAACGGACCAGCCGGCGATCGAACCGCGCGAGATCGAGGTCAAGCTGCGCGTCGGCATCGACGCCGACCTTCCCGAGGTCGCGTGGATCCGCATGCAGCGCCCCTTTCCGGTCAAGCCATATGGCATCATCGGCAGCACCGCGCTGTCGACCGTCGTTTTTCCCTATGGCAGCCACGACCTGAAGAACGGCCATGGCGAACTGCCGCTCGGCGACCTCCTCGCCTATGCCGACGGCTATGACAGCCTCGGATGGACGCTTGTTCACCCGTCGGACCGGCTCGGCGGCTCGAAGGATCTTGCGAGCGGTACCATCGACATCGCCGCCCTGCGCGAGGCGGTGGCGGCGCTTCCCGCGCTGCGCGCGGCGCTCGCGGCCAAGACCGCCGACCCCGCGGCCCGCTGCGAACGCATCCCCTGGTCCAGCCATATCCTCTATTGACCGCGGCGGGGGAAATCCCCGATCAGCCAACCAGCCCATTCAGAAAAAAGGACATTCCATGAAGATTGCCGCTTTCGCAGGCGCCGCCCTCCTCGCCCTTTCGGCGTGCGGACAGGCCGCCAGTGCGTCCGCCGAGCAGGCCGATGTCGTGAAGAGCGGGACCGGGACCGCGCCAGGCGGTCCCGTCGGCGTCGAGGATGTCGGGCGTGCGCCCGTCGACCTTTCGCTCTACGTCGGCAAATATCCGTTCGACGTCGTGAACGGCCACCGCTTCCTCGATCATCCCGCGGTCAAGGCCGCGATCGCCGCCGCGGTCCCCGATGCGAAGCAGCGCGCCGCGGTCGTATTCGAGGATGACGGGCTCGGCCTGCCGATCGTCCGCGTCGACGGCGGCCGCATCCTCGCGTGGGGCGGCGCGAAGCGCGCCGAGGATCGTTACAACTGGGCCGTCGTAATCGCCCCCGACGGGTCGAAACCCGAAGTCTGCATCTACGACGGCGTCGGCTATGGCGAGGATTTCCAGTCGGCGCAATGGTTCGAACCCGGCCGGCCCGGCATCATGAAGCAGGGCAGTTGCCCCTCGGCCGACGAGGATTATCCCGCCGCCGACATCGCCGCGGGATAGCGCGAGCCGCCGCAGCGCCTCACCGCCACTGCGGCCCCTCGACCCATGTCACCAGGCTGTGCCGGATGCCGCTCGTCACGGGCAGCACCCGGTGCTGCAGGAACGAGGGGAAGATCAGCACGCTGCCGCGCGGCTCGAACGCCGCGCCCGGATGCGCCGCCGTCGCAAATTCGAACGCGCCGCCCTCATAAGCCTCGCGCGGCGACAACTGGATGACGACCGACAACTTCCGGTCATAGGCCATCGGGCCTTTCAGCCGGACGTCGTGGTGCCAGTCATATTTGTCGTTGCGGCTACCGTGATATTCGGTGAACTGGATGTCGAACAGCCCGGCGATATCGAAACCGAAGCTCCGGTTCGCGGCTTTGACGAAGCCCATGATCCGCTGGACGAGGCGTGGCTCGCGTTGCGGCGGGATCCAGCGGATCGTCGATTCGCGCAGCCCCTTCTCGACCCGGTTCGGATTGTCGACCCCGACCGTCGCGGCTTTCGCGGGATAGGTCGCGGCCTTCGCGACGATGTCATCGCATTCGGCCGCATCGAGCGCCGCGGTCCAGACTTCCCAGACATTCTTCATCAACCAGCGCCCCTCACGCGATGACAGATCGATGCGCCCCGCCCCGACAGATACCGCACATTCCCCCGAAGCACCGAATCCTTTCGCCCGCGCATCGCCCGAAAGCTGACCGCGCGTTAACCCCGTTCCCCAATAATGTTTGCAGCATAGGCACTTACGCCGCCTGCAGGAACCAAGGGACGGACCAGGAGCATAATCCCATGACCAGGATCAGACTGATCGCCGACGAACGCGCCGCGACCGCCATCGAATATGGCCTGATCGCGGCGCTGATTTCGCTCGCGTGCCTCATCGCCTTCCAGATGCTCGGTCTCAGCCTCGCGGGCATCTTCACGACGATCGACGCGGCGCTGAACCGCTAGGGCGGGGTCGCGCCGCCTGATCGTCGCCGATCGCCCCCCGGCATTCGTCGCACAATGTCGGCCCCCATCCGCGCTGCTTGCGCAGGATCGCGAGCCGCGCGATGATCGCCGCGTCGGTCTCTTCGGAGGTCGGCCGCTGCACCTTGCCGCCCGCGCGCCCGTCGAAGGTGATGCCGCGGTAAAACTCGTCGACCGACAGGAAACGGTGCCGCACCGCCGCGGGCAGTTCATAGGCCGCGGCCTCCTCTGCCGTCAGATGCACATCCTTTCCGCCCTTCAGGTCGCCGCGCTTCAGCAGCAGCCCCAGCAGCGAGTCCGACGGCACGATCCGCCGCTCGACCTCCTTGCCGCCGCGAAGGATGACCATCTCGCGCCCCTCGACCGCGCGCTCGTAAGCGACCGCCTCCAGCCCGCGCAGCGCCCGCGCGATCGCCTCGCCGCACGCCTTGTCGAACGGCGCAAACAGCGCGCGCGATCGATTGACCGAAGTCGTACTGACCCCCGCAATCCTCGCTGCATCGGTGATGCACCCCGTACGCCCGAGCGTGGCCAGAAACACCCGCGTTCGCGCCGCCGTCCACCCGTCGGAGCGCACGCGCAGCCCGGGCATGAAGGGATTGGCATTCTTAAGCCCCTCCCGCCCCTCTTTAATCCCCTCCCGCTTGCGGGAGGGGCAGCGAGACTTGCGGGCTTGCCCGCTAGTCGCAGCGGGGATGGCACCATCACCCACGCCGCCCGTCTCCCCCGATTTCCCCCGCGAATCCAGCGCCGCATCACGCCCCATAGCTCCATCTCCCGAATCACTTGGAATGAATCGGAATGATTTTGAACCTATTTGGATAATGTAGGAAAGGGCAATTTACGTGATCGCCTATAATTAGGAAATCATACGTTGAAGGATTACGTCGGGGCGGTTCAATCTATCTCATCCAACCCTTGTAATCGCTAGCGCGATTCGGATAATGAGTAGCCAAAGGCAATAGCCTTCAGGGGGATATGGGTTTGGCTAATCAGTATGTTCCAGCTCCATTCCTTAAGTGGGCAGGGGGTAAGCGCTGGCTTGTAGACCGTC
>NZ_DASWTD010000076.1:0-3786 GCF_036402335.1 Sphingopyxis sp.
CTCCTGCACCAGATCGAGCGCCTCATCGGGACCGACCCGACGCCGGAGCTTACGCAGAAGGCGCCGATGCTCGGTGCGAAAGACCTTCTCGAACGCCGCGCCTTGCTGCGGCGCGGTCATAACCGCGCCTCCCTCTGACGATGACGTGATCTCCCGGGGCGCGGATGCCCGGTGACGTCGCGCACGCGATCGAGCAAGGCGCGCAGGATCGGACGAACCGCGTCAAGGGTGTATCCGCCATCGTCGGGGCGCGGCTGGTCGAACTGGTGCGCATGACCCCACTTCCAATAGGGCGAGAGAACCGCCGCAAGGCGCGCCATGTCGGGGCAGTGATGCGCGAAGCCGGTTGCGTTGGCGTAGGCCAGCCCTTTGGCGATATCGAGCCGGACATGCCGGGCGTTCCACCGGTCGGAAAAGCCGACGTCGAGCAGGTGCGACGTCAGCGCGAGCTGGGTGACGATGCCCGACTGATAAAGCATCTCGTCGCGCCGATCGTAGAAACCCCGGTCCAATGATTCGAAAAAGGTTTCGGCATTGCGATAGCGGAAGCGGCTTAAACTCCGCCGCTCTCTGGTCCGGACGAGCGCGGCCGGTTCGTCGTCATAACGATTGTGAAGCAGCGTTAGCGCATGATCCCAGGGAGATATGACAGGGGCGGCAAGCGCTGCGGCGGGTGCAGCGGCAAATGCGCTCAAAAGAGCACGGCGGGACGTTGGTGAACCCATTGCCGAATCATCGGCAGGAATATTGCGTGGCATGATGGACCTTCCTTCCATGCTCCATCGCCTCGGACGCCTCCATTGGCCCTCCGACCGAATAAGCGGCACCGCTTATAGCCTGAAAGGAAGGAAATATTCAATAACCGGTGCCGCTTACTCGGCTTCCGATTGAACGGGCGCCGTGCTTGGTTACGACGCGAGCATGGGAAGACCGCCGCTCAATGTGAAATCGACCAATGTTCGTCTGCCGGAAGGGCTTGGCGAGCGTATCGACAAGCTGGTCGGGCGGCAGCGCAGGGCGGCCTTCATCCGCGAAGTGCTGGAACGCGAGGTCAAGCGGCTGGAAGACGAGCAAAACGCGGCGCTGGGCTAGCTACCGACGCGCTGGTGCTTTCTCTGTCGGTAGCAAGAAGAGAATGCCCGGCGCTTTCGCGCCGGGCGAAATTTGGGGGAACGGGCAGAGCCGCTCCCCCAATTGCACGCCACCGATCATCAAGCCGCCTCGCGAAGTTCCGGTTCGTCTTCGACCTGTGCCGGGGCGAGCAGCGGTGCGATATTATCGCTCCGTTCGACACAGCCGATGCCGTCGCGCTCGGTGTAGCCCGTAGGCGGAAAGGCGAACCAGCGGGGAAGCCAACCATCCACCTTGGCCCGGCCATTGTTGCCGATGAGGCAATCGACGAGAATGCCGCGCTGGACCTTGGGGGTCGCCCCGGCATTCGCTTCGGCGACCTGTGGCCCTGCAACCTCGGCGACGATGGCGGTGAGCAGTTGCTTGTCGCGAAGAAGGTCGGGCAGCACGGTCGCGTCGTTCCAACAACCGCGCATGTCGGTGCCGGTGATCTGACCGAGCAACTCTACCTCGGCACTGCCGACGCTAAGCGTCTCGCCCATCACGACGGGCAGGATGCCCATTACCGCCTCATCGGACAGTGCGGCTAAACGGATGAACAGTCCGGCGATGTCATGTTCGCCATCATCGCCGCCAACGACGGTGGGCGTCTCGGGATCGAATCCGAGCAGATCGAGCACGTTCCGCCGCGCCTTATCGAAGGCCGCTTCGCTCGCCGACACCTCGACGCTTTCGGCCGTGGCATCGCTCACGGCGCGCTGGCGTTCGACTTCGATTCGCCATAGCGGCGACCCGACGATGGCATGGGCGACCATCATGCGAAGCGCGATCCCCGGTTCGGACAGCACCGACGCCCGCACGGCGGCATGGCGGTGCAGGTCGATATAATTGCCGAGCGCCGCGCTGACCTCGGGGCGCACCGGCTTGGGCGTATCGGTGCCCGCTTCGCCCTTGGCGCGACGCCGCGCTTCCTTCGTCGTGATATAGCCTTCGTGAAAGACAACCTCGCCGCGCCGGCTGAGCGACACGAAGACCTTGCCACCCTTCTTCTTTGGACAGCGTTCGTGCTCCCCGCTATTGAAATAGGCGCCTCGCTCCATGACGACGACATCACACCATCCCGTCTCGCGATAGAAGGCTGCCTGCTTCTCGACCTCGGCCATCTGCGCCGTCCAGAAAGCATCGGCATCGGCAAAATAGCTGTCCTCGCCGAACAGATCGGGGACGATTTCACGGGTGCAATCGGCAAGATCGAACATTGCGACTTTGGCCGCAATCGCACTTCCACCGAATAGCCATGCCTTCAAGCTCGATCCCGTGGGAGCGTGCTTCTCGGGGCAATCGACGAGTGCCAGCCAGTCGCGCTGCTGCGTCTTGGTGGCGAGGGTCAGATGCCGCATGGTCACCGCATCGATCTTGTCGGCCCGGTACATGGTGCGGATGCGGGGAAGCAGATTGCCGATTGCCAGCGTCCGCTTCACCTGCAAGTCGGTCAACCCGAAGGTCAGGCCGATCTCCTCGACCTTGCGCCCTTCGCGCACGAGGCGGGTGAAGGATTCGCAGCGATTGATTTCGTCGGGGTCGAGGCGGGCGATATTCTCGATCAGCGAGGCTTCGAGCGCCGCCGCGTCGTCCCCGGCCTCCATCACCGCGCAGGGCAGCGGATCAATGCCGCCCTGTTCTTCGGCAACGGTGAGTGCCGCATGGTAGCGCCGCTTGCCCGCGACGATCTCGTAGTGGCCTTCCTCCGTTCCCGGACGGACGATCAGCGGCACAAGAATGCCTCGCGCCCGAACCGACGGCAGTATATTGGTCAGGTCCGGCTTCTTGGTGACGCCGCGCATGTTGGCGGGTGAAACCGAAAGGTGCAAAATTTCGATATGCTTGAGTTCCATGATGACTTCTCCGTGCTCTAAAAACCACCGCAGCCCCGGCTGAGCGGGGGGAGCGGCGAGAGCGACCGGAGAGACCAGCCATGGAGGCAGGGCGCACCGAAGGTCGGAATGAAATGGAGAACCCCGCAAGGGTTGCGCCCTGCCGGGCGGGGCTCACAGGAGAGCGACGCTCCCACCGCACGGCCGGAGGCCCACGCCATCGCGCGCAAGCGCGATGACCTTCGGGCCGGAGCCAGGCTCCGGCCCCTGCGTCAGTCGATCGTCACGGCCTCGGCCGACGAACCGGCGCGAAGCGGGGGCTCGGTGGAGCGCAGCGGAATAGAGCGCGGCCACCGCAGGCGGGACGCCAGCCATTCCCAATCGGCAACCTAATCAAAAAACGCCGGCTTGGCTGCATCGGCGGCGAAGGCGAAAGCGGCAAGAATGTCGGCTTCGATTGTCCTCCCTCGCGACAAGGGGGGCAAGTCGTCGATCCCGAAGAAGCGCGCGTCGGTGGTTTCGTCGCCGGGTCGCGGTATGGCGCAATCGGTCCGGTCGCAGAGAAAGAACATCTTGTAGAAATCACGAACGTCAGGAGGATAGCCCGAACTGGCTTTGTGCCGGACACCGAACAAGCGTCGGGCAGAAACCCTCAGCCCGGCCTCCTCCTGAAATTCCTTCTCCACGTTTCGAGCGGGAGATAGGCCGACGTCCGCAAAGCCGCCGGGCAATGTCCACAATCCGTCGCATTGCTCGCGCACGAGAAGTATCGCCTCGTCTTCGACGAGTGCGCCACGCACATCCACCTTAGGTGTTGCATAGCCCCGTGCAAAATCCGGAA
>NZ_DASWTD010000077.1:0-2728 GCF_036402335.1 Sphingopyxis sp.
GGCGTGCTGGTCGAGCTGATGGAGACGCCGAAGGCGGCGCATTGAACCATTCCGCTCATCCTGAGTAGGGACTGAGCTTGGCGAAGGCCCGTATCGAAGGACGTCCTCAGCCCCCATGCGTCCTTCGATACGCCGTTTCGACTTCGCTCAACGGCTACTCAGGATGAGCGGGTTTTCATTGATCACGAACCGCTCTAGCAGCGGCTAATGCCGCAATCACCCCCTGATCGTCAAAAGGCGCGCTACCCCGCCCCTTCTCCCGGCCTGCCCGCGCGGCGCGCTGCCCTGAAGCTGCTCGATGCGGTGATCCGGCGCGGCCAGCCGCTCGAAGCCGCGCTCGGCGCAGCGACGCAGGGCATTGAGCGCAGCGATGATCGCGCGCTGGCGCACGCGATCGCCGCCGAGACGTTGCGCCGCCTGCCCGATCTCGACGCGCTGATCGACAGCGCGACCGCAAAGCCGCTGCCCGACGATGCCAAGGCGCGCTTCGCCCTCCGCATCGCGCTCGTCCAGGCACTGGCGCTCGGCACGCCGGGGCATGCGGCGATTGCCACCGTGCTTCCGCTCGTCGATGGTGGCCCGCGCCGGCTCGTCCACGGCGTGTTCGGCAGCCTGATGCGCAAGGGCGAGACCTTGCCCGAAGTCCCTGCGCTGCTTCCCGAGGTCGCCGCGCGATGGGAAGCGCATTGGGGCGCCGACATGGTTGCGGGCGCCGAGGCCGCGATCGCCGCGCCACCGCCGCTCGACCTGACGCTCGCCGACGCGCAAGAAACCGATCATTGGGTCAGCGAGCTGGGCGGCATCAGCCTGATGCCCGGCCATGTCCGCCTCGCCGATGCCGGCCCCGTTGCCAGCCTGCCCGGCTTTGCCGAGGGGCGCTGGTGGGTGCAGGATCTCGCCGCCTCGCTTCCCGCGCGGCTGCTCGGCCCCGGCGACGGCGTTGTGCTCGACCTGTGCGCTGCGCCCGGCGGCAAGGCGCTCCAGCTCGCCGCCGCGGGATGGCAGGTGACCGCGCTCGACCGGAGCGCGCAGCGGCTCGATCGCGTGCGCGAGAATGCCGAACGCACGGGGCTGGCGCTCGACATCCGCGAAGCCGATGTCATGAGCTGGGCGCCCGACGTCCCGGCCCGCGCGATCCTGCTCGACGCGCCGTGCAGCGCGACGGGCATCTTCCGCCGCCATCCCGACGTGCTCCACCGCGTTCGCCCGAGGGACATTGCCGAGATGGCTGCCCTGCAGGCCACGATGCTCGATCGCGCGGTCGACTGGCTCGCGCCGGGCGGTACGCTGGTTTATGCCACCTGCTCGCTCGAGCCCGAGGAGGGAGAACGGCAGGTCGAGACATTGTTGCGAAATCGGAACGATATAGCTCTGCAGCCGGTCACTGAAGGGGAATTGCCAGCGGGAACATTCGCCCGTGAACGCCGCTGGGTGCGCACGCTGCCCGGCATGCTCGCAGATGCCGGCGGGCTCGACGGCTTCTTCATCGCGCGGCTGGTGCGTAAGGGCTGATTAGCCAAACAGGCTGCTTGCCCCCCGTCATACCGGGGGTTAAGGCAGCAGGTCATGACCCATCCCGTCCGCATCGCGCCCTCGATCCTCTCCGCCGATTTTTCCAAGCTGGGTGAGGAGGTACGCGCGATCGATACCGCGGGATGCGACTGGATCCATGTCGATGTGATGGACGGGCATTTCGTGCCCAATATCACGATCGGCCCCGCGGTAGTGAAGGCGCTGCGCCCGCACACCGCAAAGCCCTTCGACGTCCATCTGATGATTTCGCCCGTCGACGCTTTCCTCGAGGATTTCGCCAATGCGGGCGCGGATATCATCACCGTCCATCCTGAGGCCGGTCCGCATCTCCACCGCACGATCCAGCGCATCAAGGCGCTGGGCAAGCTCGCGGGCGTCTCGCTCAATCCCGCGACCCCCGCCAAGATGCTCGACTATGTGCTCGAGGAAATCGACCTCGTTCTCGTGATGAGCGTCAACCCGGGCTTTGGCGGACAAAGCTTCATCGAAAGCCAGCTGCGCAAGATCGAGGCGATCCGGAACAGCATCGACAAGCTGGGCAAGGACATCCGGCTCGAGGTTGATGGCGGGATCGACGTCAACACCGCGCCGCGCGCGATAGCCGCCGGCGCCGACGTGCTCGTCGCGGGCACCGCCACCTTCCGCGGTGGCCCTGCTCAATATGCCGCCAATATCGAGGCATTGAGAGCGAAGTGAGCTCCAAGTCGCCTATCGACGCGGCGGCCGACGGGATCGAGCAGGGAAAACGGCTGATAAGGATAGGCGGCGACAAGGGACTTTCGCTCGCCGAGCGGATCGCCAATCGCCTGCTCCGTCTCACCTGGCGCTCCCCCCTCCATGCTCTCAGACTGAAAGGGCGCTATCCGCTCAAGCTGCTGGCGGTACCTGACGACCCGGTGATCGGAGACATCAAGGCGGGGCAGGCGATCCTTGCGGGTCATTTCCTCTATCGCGGCGAGAAGCTCGAGATAAGGACGCTCGACTTCGCGAAGCTCGACGCGTCGGACGGGATGGCGCGCTACATCCACAGCTTCCAGTGGCTGCGCGATCTTTCGACGGTCGCGACGCGCGAACAGGGCGCGCCTGTTGCCGAAAGCGTCGTGCGCAAATGGACCACGCGCCATGCCGAGCAGGTCAGCGATCTTGCGTGGCGGCCGAGCCTGTGGGGCAAGCGCATCCTGTTCTGGACCGCGCA
>NZ_DASWTD010000078.1:0-2500 GCF_036402335.1 Sphingopyxis sp.
CCCCCTTCCTCTTAAACTTCCTATCGCCCTCTCCAATGTCCGCCGACGCTCTCCTCCCGCTGCTGAAATCCACCTTCGGTTTCGATGCCTTTCGCGGGCGTCAGGGCGACGTCGTCGCGCGTGTGATGGCGGGCGAGCGCACGCTGGCGGTGATGCCGACGGGGGCAGGCAAGTCGCTGACCTATCAATTGCCGGCGGTCGCGCTGAACGGCTGCGTCGTCGTGGTGTCGCCGCTGATCGCGCTGATGCACGACCAGCTGCGCGGCGCACGCGCGGCGGGGATTCGCGCCGCGAGCCTTACCAGCGTCGATGCCGACTGGGCCGACACGCGGCAGGCATATCGCGATGGCCAGCTCGACCTCTTGTACGTCGCTCCCGAGCGCGCGACGGGCGAGGGGTTTCGCACCTTGCTCGAGGCGCAGATGCCGGCGTTGTTCGCGATCGACGAGGCGCATTGCGTATCCGAATGGGGACATGATTTCCGCCCCGATTACCGCCTGCTGCGGCCGCTGCTCGATGCCTTTCCGGGCGTGCCGCGGCTCGCGCTCACCGCGACCGCCGACCGGCACACGCGCGAGGATATCCTCGTCCAGCTTGGCATTCCGGCCGACGGGCTGATCCTTGCCGGCTTCGACCGGCCGAACATCCGTTACGCGGTGCGCCCGCGCGTCAGTCCGGCGAAGCAGCTCGTCGATTTCATCACCGCCAATCCGGGGCCGGGGATTGTCTATGCCCCCACACGCAATGGCACCGAGCGGCTGGCGCAGCAGATCGCGGCGGCGACGGGGCGGCAGGTGGCCGCTTATCACGCTGGGCTCGATCCCGAACTCCGCGCGCGCGTACAGCATGATTTCGTCGCGTCGGAGGACGGCATCGTCACCGCGACGGTCGCGTTCGGCATGGGGATCGACAAGCCTGACGTCCGTTTCGTCGCGCACGCGGGCCTCCCGAAATCGATCGAATCCTATTATCAGGAGACGGGCCGCGCGGGACGCGACGGCGATCCCGCAGAGGCGATGATGCTGTGGGGCGCCGACGATTTTGCGCGCGCACGGATGCGGCTGTCCGAATTACCCGAGGCGCGCGTGGCGGGCGAGCGGGTGCGGCTCAATGCGCTCGCGGCGCTGGTCGAAACGGTCGAGTGCCGCCGCGCGCTGCTGCTCCGCCATTTCGGCGAGAGCCCGCCCGAACGCTGCGGCAATTGCGACAATTGCCTCGAGCCCGGACGCCAGGTGGACGCGACGGTGCTCGCGCAGAAATTGCTCTCGGCCGTGTATCGCACCGGGCAAAGCTTTGGTGCGGGGCATATCGAGGCGGTATTGTGCGGGCGCAGCGACGAACGGATCGTGGGGCGCGGCCATGACAAATTATCGGTGTTCGGGATCGTCGCGGGCGAAGAGGCGCGGCTGATCAAACCGCTGGTGCGCTCGCTTGTGGCGCGCGAGGCGCTCGACACGACCGAGCATGGCGGGCTGATGCTCGGCCCCGCGGCGCGCGCGATGATGAAGGGCGAGACCGCGGTGCTGATGGCCGAGCCGCCGGTAAAGCGGACGCAGCGCGAGGGTGGACGCACGAGCCGCGCCGACCGCGCGGCGGCGAACCCCGTCGGCGATCCGCTGTTCGATGCGCTGCGCGCGATGCGGCGCGAGCTCGCCGCCGAGGCAGGGGTGCCGCCCTATGTAATCTTCCACGATGCCGTGCTGCGCGCGATGGCGAGCGAGCGGCCCGCGACGCGGAGCGCGCTCGCCGATATCCCGGGCGTCGGCGGCAAGAAGCTCGAGGCGTGGGGCGACGCGTTCCTGAACGTGATCCGGCAGTTTTAGACTGGAGAATCTCGCGTAAAGCTCGCCCTCCAGCGCCGTCGCGGGAAATGAGGCCATTCGTGCGACCAGCCGATTCCGAAATTGGCTAGCCGAATTTCGAACCCGCTGTGACGGATGGCCCGAACACGTGCATTCGCAGTCCATCGACGCTCTCCCCTCCACGGCGTCGACCGACACCGGAGCATAAGCCATGAAAAGAACAATGATATTCGCGGCGCTCGCCGCCGTGACCCTGTCGCCCGCCGTGCTGGCGCGCGAACCCGTCCAGCAGCTGCAGATCGGCCTCGATGGCGTCGACCTCACCACGCAGCGCGGAATGAAGACAGCACAGCGGCGGATCGACCGCGCTACCGCCGATTTTTGCTACAGCAGCAGCGCGCATCTAAGCGAGGATGCACGCATTGCCGTGCGAAAATGCCGCGATGCGGCGCGTGCCGACGCGCGGGCGCAATTGGCCGACCGGCGCCTGCAACAATTGGCCGCGCGCTGGATCGGCCGGGCCGCCGTCGCCGGCCGCCCGGCGCCGGCGGCCCTGAACGAGCCCGCCTAATCCGGGGGCGAAACGACCGAAACGATGTCGCTCAGCAGCGACCAGCCCAGCCGTTCGTAGAGCGCCTTGCCGTCGGTTGTCGCGACCAGCAGGCAGCCAGTGACGCCGCGACGCGGCGCGAGGCCGC
>NZ_DASWTD010000079.1:0-3988 GCF_036402335.1 Sphingopyxis sp.
GAAGAGGCGAGCGGCGCGCTCTACCGGCTGGACGCCGACCTTCGCTGGTCGCGCGCCGACGACGGCTATCGGGTCACCAACGGGCCGGCGTTCAGCCTCGACGGACAGACACTTTATCATACCGACAGCGCGCGGCGCGTCGTTTACGCCTTCGATCTGGCCGGCGACGGCACGATCAGCGGCAAGCGCGAATGGCTGCGCTTCGAGGAGGAATGGGGCTATCCCGACGGGATGACGACCGATGCCGATGGCGGGATCTGGATCGCGCATTGGGGCGGCGCGCGGCTGAGCCGCTTCCTGCCCGACGCACGGCTCGACCGCTCGATCGCCTTTCCCGCCGCGAACATCACCAGTTGCGCCTTCGCCGGCGAAAGGCTCGACCGGCTGTTCGTGACTTCGGCGTCGCTCGACGACGAGGCCGGGGAGCACGCGGGGGCGCTGTTCGAAGTCGACGCGGGCGTTTGCGGCGTGGCCGCGCGGGGTTTCGGCGGATGACGATGATCGGGATCGACTGGGGTACGACCAACCTGCGCGCCTGGCGCTTTGCCGGGGACGGATCGGTCGCCGAAATGCGGCGCGGCGCGACGGGGATCGGCGCGATGCAGGGCCGCGACTTCGCCCGCCTCCTCCATAGCAAGATCGGCGACTGGCTGGACGGCGACAGCCGCGTGATCCTGGGGGGCATGATCGGCAGCCGCAACGGCTGGCGCGAGATTCCCTATCTGGCATGCCCCGCCTCGCTCGGCGGGCTGGCGGCGGGGGCGCTTGCGGTCGAGCTGGCGGGCGCGTCGGCGCAGATTGCGCCGGGGCTGCACTGCCGGACGGCGGACGGCGGGCATGACGTGATGCGCGGCGAGGAGGTGCAATTGCTGGGCGCCGGGATTGCGGACGGCCTCGTCGTGCTGCCAGGAACGCACAGCAAATGGGCGCGGGTCGACGGCGGTGCGATCACCGGCTTTCGCACCTTCATGACCGGCGAACTGTTCGCGTTGCTTGCCCGGCACAGCTTCCTTGCACAGTCGATCGACGGCGAAGCGCCCGACGCGGGGGCGTTTGCGAAGGGGGTCGATCGCGCGCTTGCCGACCCCGCGATCACGTCGCTGCTTTTCACTGTCCGGACCGAAGGACTGTTCGACGAAATCGCGCCGACCGCGCTTGCCGATTATCTGTCGGGGCTGCTGATCGGCGCCGAAGTCGCGCGCGGTATCGACGGCGCGGACGGGCCGATCGCGATCATCGCCGAAGCGGCGCTGGCGGACCGCTATGCGGCCGCCTTCGCGCGCGCGGGGATCGCCGACACGAAAAAGATCGACGGCAATGATGCCGCCGCCGCCGGCCTCTGGGCCATCGGGAGCATGACGGATTGGAGCCGCACGTGACGATTGAATGGAGCGATTTCCTGGCGGGCGTGCCGCTCGTCGCCATTTTGCGCGGGCTGACCCCCGAAGCGGCCGAACCCGTCGGCGAGGTGCTGGTCGCGGCGGGATTCCGCTGCCTCGAAGTGCCGCTCAATTCGCCGCGCCCGTTCGAAAGCATCAAGATCCTGTCGGCGCGCTTCGGCGATACCGCGATCGTCGGTGCGGGGACGGTGCTGTCGCCCGCCGAGGTCGATGCGGTGGCCGGGGCGGGCGGGCGGATCGTCATTTCGCCCGACACAAATCCGGAGGTCATTCGGGCGACCAAGGCGGCGGGGCTGTTGTCGCTGCCCGGCTTCTTCTCGCCGAGCGAGGCCTTTGCGGCGCTGCGCGCCGGCGCCGACGGGCTCAAGCTGTTTCCCGCCGACGCCGGCGGCCTCGCGACGCTGAAGGCGCTGAAGGCCGTGCTGCCGCCCGCTGCCCCGGTCATGCCGGTCGGCGGGGTCGACGCCGATACGATGGCGGCGTTTCGCGCCGCGGGGGCAGGGGGTTTCGGTATCGGATCATGGCTCTATACGCCCGGACGCGACGTCGCCGTCATTTCCGAAAGGGCGGTTCAGCTTGTGGCGGGCTGGATGACGGGCAATAAGCAGGCTGCAACGCCGGGACAGGGAATGGCCGATGGGGAGTGAAGAGATAATGCGCAGTCCGTCCGACGGACGAAATCTGACCGCGCATATCGTGCATGATCTGGGACGGGCGATCGTCACCGAACGCTATCCGAGCGGCGAGCCCTTTCCGGTCGAGGCCGATCTGTGCCGGCAATATAGCGCGAGCCGGCCGGTGCTGCGCGAGGCGGTGAAGATGCTCACCGCGAAGGGGCTGCTCAGCTCGCGCCCGCGACAGGGGACGCGCGTCCAGCCCGAAAGCCAGTGGAACCTGCTCGACCCCGACGTGCTGCGCTGGATCCTCGAGCGTAAATTCTCGATCGACCTGCTGATCGAGTTCACCGACGTGCGCCTCGCGATCGAACCGCGCGCGGCGGCGCTCGCGGCCGAAACCGCGACGGGCGGCCAGCGGGCGCAGCTCGTTGCCGCGATCGACCGGATGGTCGCCGCCGACAATGGCGAAGATGATGCGCTCGCCGCCGACATCGCCTTTCACGTCGCGGTGCTGAACGCGAGCAACAACCGCTTCCTGCGCCAGTTCACCGACCTCGCCGAAACGACGCTGCGCTTCAGCATCCGCGCGACGAACGAATATAAGGGCGTGCCGCAGGCGAACGCCGACGAGCACAAGCGCGTCGCCGATGCGATCATCGCGGGCGATGCCGAAGGCGCTTCGCGCGAGATGTACACGCTGATCGAGGGCGCGCTCGACCTGCTGCTCAGCCGCGGCAATCCTTCGCGGCGGCGCGCCAAGCAAGCTTAGTCGACGAGAAAGCGGAAGCGCGTTTCGGACACGTAAAGTTCGCCCGGGCGCAGCAGCGTCGTCGGGAACGCCGCGATGTTCGGCGTATCGGGGAAATGCTGCGGTTCGAGGGCGAGCGCCTGCCGCCGCCGTGCGACGGGTTCGGCGAGCGCATTGCCGCTGTAAACTTGCAGGCCCGGCGCGGTGGTGGCGAGTTCCATGATGCGGCCGCTCACCGGATCATGGAGGCGCGCCGCCGGGCGGAGCGTGCCCGCGGTGCCGTTCAGCACGAAATTATGATTATAGCCGTCGCCGAGCGCCAACTGCGGATGCGCGCCGTCGATCAGCGCGCCGATCCTTTGCGGCTGGCGGACGTCGAAGGGCGTGTCGTCGACGGCGGCGATCGCCCCCGTCGGCAGTGCATCGGCATCGATCGGGGTATAGGCGTTGGCGTGGATCTGGAGATGATGGCCTTCGATGCCAGGTCCGTCGCGCCCCGCGAGGTTGAAATAGCCGTGCGTGGTGAGATTGACGTGCGTCGCGCGGTCGGTTCGCGCTTCGTAGCGGACCGCAAGCTCGTTGTCGGCAGGCAGCGAGAAGGTTGCGCTGACCTGGAGCGTGCCCGGATAGCCCTGGTCGCCGTCGGGGCTGACGAGGTCGAGGCGCAGGCTGTCGCCGTCGATCCGGTCCGCCCAGATTGCCCGGTCGAACCCGTGGCCGCCGTGCAATTGATGCGCGCCCTCATTGGCGCGTAGCGAATAGCGGACGCCGTCGATTGCGAAGGCTGCGCCGCGAATGCGGTTCGCGACACGCCCGATCGTGGCGCCGAAATAGGGATAGGAGGCCTGGTATTCGGGCGCGAGATAGCCGGCGAGATCGTCGAAGCCCAGGACGACATTGGCCTGAACGCCGTCACGACCCGGCGCGTTTATTGCCGTGATCGTCGCCCCGAGCGTCGAAACCCCGACCGATAGTCCGCCGGGGCGCGACAGCAAGATATGGGTCACCGCTTCGCCGCCGGGCAGCGTGCCCCACGGGCGGCGTTCGATGCGGGTGGAGTCGGTGGTCGTCATGTTCGGCGCCGTCCATGCCAGCCGCGACCGGCATGTGAAAGGGCGGCCGGCATGGGGCCGGCCGCCAGGGGGAGGTTCCTAGAAGTTCGCGCGAACGCCGACCGCGACGCGCCGGCCGGTATCGTCGAGCTGGATCAGCCGTTCGTCATA